>JAYELF010000027.1:0-3323 GCA_034717275.1 Patescibacteria group bacterium | reverse complement strand
TTATTATTAAATCGTAAAAATATGAAAATTAAAAAAATATTTTTAGCAACAATATCGTCAATTATATTATTGTTTTCGTCCTTTAATCAAGCGCTTGCCAAGGCACTTGTTGAATGTGGAGGAAAAAACCAGCCAGCATGCAAGCTTATTGACATATTCAAGGTTTTCAAAAATATTTTAGAGTTTGTTTGGTTTAGCATTATCCCGCCTATCGCAATTTTAATGTTAATAATTGGAGGTATAATGTTTATTACTTCCTCTGGAAACCCAGATGCATTGAAAAAATCTAAAGCTTTATTAACATCAATCGTAATTGGCTTGATTATAATTTATGGCGCATGGCTGGTAATAAACTTATTCTTTACAATAATCGGCGTAGAAAGCTGGACAGGATTAAAAGATGGATGGTTTCAGATAAAAAATTAATTATCAATAAATCAGTTATCAATTGGGTCCGTAGCTCAATTGGCAGAGCAAATCCCTCTTAAGGATAAGGTTGAGCGTTCGACTCGCTCCGGACCCACATATTGAATTAAAACGAATAATAGATTAAAATAAAAAAAATAAAAATGTTAATTTCAGAAGAAAAAGAGAAAATAATTAAAAAACATAAACTAAAAGACACAGATACAGGGTCTCCAGAAGTTCAAATTGCTTTACTTAGCGAAGAAATCAAAAAACTGCTCATTCATCTAAAGCAACACCCTAAAGATTTTCATTCTAAAAGAGGTCTTTTAAAAATGGTCTCAAAAAGAAGATCTCTTTTAAAGTACTTAAAAAAAGAAAAGATAAGAAGATATAATGATATTATTAAAAAATTAGGGTTAAAAAAATAAATTTTTATGATAATTAGACATAAAGAGCAGAGAGTGGCAATTCTAATAGATGTGCAAAATCTCTATCATTCAGCAAAAAACATATATAACGCAAGAGTTAATTTTAAAGAAATATTAAAATTAGGAATAGGGGGGAGAAAGTTAATCAGGGCGTTCGCCTATGTGGTTAAAACTAAAGCCGGGGAAGAAAAGCCATTTTTTGACGCCTTGGTTAAATTAGGGATAGAAACAAGAATCAGAGACCTTCAAGAGTTTTATGGAGGTCAAAAAAAAGCGGATTGGGATGTTGGAATTAGCATAGATGCTATTAAAATTGCTCCCAATGTTGACACTATTGTCATTGTCTCCGGAGACGGAGATTTTATTCAATTGGTTGAATATCTAAAAAATCAAGGGAAAAGAGTAGAGGTGGTCTCTTTTGGAAAGTCATCTTCTTCAAAATTAAAAGAAACAGCTGACGAATTTATTGATTTAGGAGAAAAACTTGAAAAATATTTATTAAAAACTAAATAAAATTATGAAAAAAGAATTTACATTAAAGATTGGAGAAAAAGATTTAATAGTAGAAGTTAATGATTTCGCGGAACAATCTAATGGCTCTGTTTTTATTAGATACGGAGAAACATTGCTTTTGGTTACAGCGGTAATGTCTAAACAGGAGAAGAAAGGAATTGATTTCTTTCCCCTAACTGTTGCGTATGAAGAAAGATTTTACGCTGCCGGAAAAATTCTGGGTTCTCGTTATCTTAGAAGAGAAAGCCGTCCTTCGGACCAGGCAATTTTAACATCAAGATTAATTGATAGAGCTATCAGGCCAAGATTTCCAAAATCCTTCCAAAACGAAGTTCAGGTTGTTGCAACCTGTCTCTCTTGGGACACAGAAAACGACCCTGATGTATTGGGAGTTTTAGGCGCTTCTCTTGCGTTGTCTATTTCTGACATACCATGGTCAGGCCCTATCGCCGCGCTAAGGATTAGCAAAATAAACGGCTCCTTTGTTTTTAATCCAAGTTATCTGCAAAGAGAAAAAAATGAATTAGATATTGTGTGGGCTGGGATGGAAAAATCTGCATCAAACAGTTCAGGTAATATGTTCATTAATATGATTGAAGGAGAAGCAAAGGAAACAGACGAAAAAACAATTCTTGAGGCATATGAATTTGCGGAATTAGAATTAAAAAAAATAATAGATTTTCAAAACAAAATTATTAAAGAAATTGGCAAAGAAAAAATTAAATTAGAGTCAGCCCAGAGAGATGAAGATCTTGAAAAAGAAATTAAAGATTTTCTTGGAAATAAATTAGAAGAAATTACTTCTAATGCTAATTCTTCAAGCAAAATAGATGAAATAAAAGATAAATTAGTAAATTTTGTTGAAGAAAAAAACCCTGAAAAAACTAATTACGCAAAAAAATTCTTTGAAGAAAAAATTGAAGGATTAATTCATAAAAACATTATTACTGAAGAAAAAAGGCCAGATGGAAGAAAATTAGACGAAGTAAGAGAAATTTGCTGTGAAGCCGGGTTATTGCCGAGAACTCATGGTTCAGGTTTTTTCAAACGTGGCAAAACAAAATCTTTGTCTATTTTAACTCTTGGTTCTCCTGGAGATCAAAAACTGCTTGAGGGAATGGAAATTACCGGTAAAAAAAGATTTATGCACCATTATAATTTTCCTCCGTATTGTTCAGGAGAAGTCAAGCCGATGAGAGGTCCCGGCAGAAGAGAGATAGGACATGGAATGCTGGCAGAAAAAGCTCTGGTTAATCTTATTCCTGAATTTGAAGATTTTCCATACACAATAAGGATTGTTACAGAAATTCTCTCGTCAAACGGCTCTACGTCAATGGCTTCGGTTACCAGCTCGTCTCTTGCTTTAATGGATGCTGGCGTTCCAATCAAATCGCCGGCAACAGGAATTGCTATTGGCTTAATGACAGATGAAAAAGGAAACTACAAAATTTTAACTGACATTCAGGGTCCAGAAGACCATTACGGAGACATGGACCTCAAAATAGCCGGTACTAAAAATGGAATAACCGCTATTCAGATGGATGTTAAAATTGAAGGAATAAACAAGGAAATCCTGGAGCAAGGATTAAATCGCGGGAAAAAAGCAAGGACTCAAATACTGGAAAAAATGAAAGATGCTCTACCAGAAACAAGGAACAATCTTTCTCGTTGGGCGCCTCAAATTCATACCATACAAATCAAACCGGAAAAAATTAGAGAAATCATCGGTCCCGGAGGAAAAGTAATCCACGAAATAACAGAAAAATGCGATGTTTCTATTGACATACAGGAAGACGGAAAAGTTTTTGTCACAGCGGAAAAAGAAGAATCAGCGCAAAAAGCAATTACATGGATAAAAAATATGGTGCATATATTTGCACAGGATGCGGCATCGGTGATGCCCTTGATGTAGAGGCAATGAGTGCTGCGGCCAGTGAAGGCGGCATGGAGGCAAAGACCCATGAGGCCCTTTGC
>JAYELF010000026.1:0-17607 GCA_034717275.1 Patescibacteria group bacterium | reverse complement strand
GAAGCTGTTTAAATTTTTAAATTAAGGAATAGGTTAAGGGAGTTAGACAGCGGGTCTGTCTAACTCCCACTCTTTCCGAGTTGAGGAAATACATATTTCGTCAATTCAGAAAGAGTTCTTTGAAAAAAAATAATAATTTTTTCTTGAAATTTTTGTTATATAGGCATTAGTGTTAAAATTAAGCAAAGAGGTTAGAAAAGCTTTCGCAGTAGGAGAAAATTCTCTCTCCTCAATTCTTCTTTCGAGAAGAGTGATCCCTACTGTGGGAGCTTTTCTGGTCTTTTTAAAATAAATTAAAGCCCTGAATAAAATCAGGGTCTTTTCCTTTTTGTTTATTTGAAACACCTGTTGTTTTATAAATTCCTTGTTAGCAATCTAATCATTTAACTGAAGTGAGTTTTTATTATTCAGTCAAATTTTATATATCACAAAACTAATATTCTTTTAGATAAACCTTAGTTTAACGATATAGGATTTCTATTTTAGTATTTTTTATGATATATTATTTTAAATAATAGTTTTAAAATTGGTAATATTATATGTTGCTAAAAAAATCGTAATAAACTATATCATAATAATTAAATGGCGCTTTTTTGTGGCCCAAACTTATTTTTAATTATTTTATTTAGTATGATTAATAACAAAGAAAAACAAAATTATGTCTAAAAATTTTTATTTTGAGAACCCAATAGAGAAAACATTAGAAAAAAAAGAAGAAAAAGAACAAAATATTGAAAAATTAAAAAGTTTTATTGAAAAAATATCCAGTAATCTAAATCAAGAAAAAATTCCAGTTAATAAAGAGGGAAGAATTAACCTGGATGCTTTTGATAAGATATACCCCAAGTCAACCATAGAAAAGGATAAAACAATAGCTAAAGAATTAGAACAGCAAAAATGGTATAAGGGTTTATCAGAAGCAGAGATTGAAAAAGAAAAACCAAAACGAACCGGGGAACAATTAGAAATGCTAAAAACCGCAATTCTTTATAAAAACCTACATAAGGATTTTATAGTGGCAAGGGCTTCATCATATGATGACATTAACGGAGTAGATAATGTTATTTTAGAAAAAGACACTGGGAATACAATTTGCGCTTTAGACGAGGTTTCCGAGATTTCTGGAGAGATATTCAGAAAAAAAGAAAAAAATGTCTTAGATAAAAATAGGGAAGGAGGAGGAAAGTTAAAATATGGAATCAAATTAGAAGAAGGAGAAATATCGATAGGAGAGGTAAAAAATCTTCCTCTTTTTTATTTAGCTTTACCTCAAAAATATGTTGAGAAAGGTATGGAGGAATTAATTCCTTCTTTAGAAGAAAACTCTGAATACGGAAAAAATATATTCAATTGGTTTGTTTCTTCTATAGATTCTCAAATCAAATCTCTTAAATTAGAGCCAAATTTAAACAAGGAATTATACAAAAGAATCCTCTGTTTTGAAAAAACTATTCAAAAATTTAAAAATTAAATAATTATTTTCATCATACATTTTATATCTCGGTTAGATTTAGTTTACTAATTAAAATTCTTGCTCATTTGTCTGGGGATTTTTGCTCATTTGCTTGTAATTTGCTAAAATAACGCTATATTTAAGTCCTGGGCGCGTAGTTCAGTGGTAGAACATTTCTCTGATAAAGAAAAGGTTGAAGGTCCGATTCCTTCCGCGCCCACTTTTTACAGGGCCCGTAGTTCAGTGGTAGAATACCTCGTTTGCAACGAGAAGATCGCCGGTTCGAGTCCGGCCGGGTCCACTACTTAATTTCGCAGAAGAGAATATTACCAATTTAAGTTCGCCCGCGTCTGCAAAAATGTATTTAAATTCATTATCGAAAATAGCGCGTAAGGGATGTTTCCTTTTTGAATAGGGAATTGTCATTTTTAATCTTAGAACTTAATTGAGGCAATCTTGGCATATTTTAATAATGATATTGTTTAATAAACGCCTAATTCCCCGTTCAAAAGTGAAGCGTCCCCTAATTTTCTGGAACCTGCAAACACAAACTCAAGGAGGATGAATATAGCGCCCTTAAAAAACTTCTTCAGCGAGGCGCGCATCTCCAAGGGGCAAATTCTCAAGCGTTCTGTGGGAGTTTCAGTCTTACAAAAAAATAGTTTTACAAAATTAGTTCAATATGCGTGGCAATGTATTTCAATATTGCCACGTATTTTATTTAAGAATTACAAAAAATAATACTTTTCTTTTTTTTAGAAATTAATGTTATAATTGAAAAATATTTTGTAATTAAATAATTTTTTAAGGGGTTGGTAAAATTTTTTACATTTTTTTTGTTTAGATTTATGAAAATTAATTTTAGTAAATATATTCTTTATTTGATTAGGTGGCAATTAAGCACTCCGATTTTGACCGTAGTTCTGATTTATCTTGCTTTTCTTAATAAATGGGTTGCGGTCATTATAGCTAATCTTATTGGCGGGCTTATTTTCTTTTGGGTTGATAAATTTATTTTTACTTCAAAATCATTAAAAATGGAGTGGGAAAACAATAAAAAGATTCAAAAAGAAAAACAAGAAATAGGCAATTAGTTTTTGCGCAATTTTTTATTGAAAAATTATTAAAACCTGCTTAAGAGATTTAGAAAAAGGAGAAAAAGGAGAAAAAGGGGACGCTTCACTTTTGAACGAGAAAAAGAGAAAAAGGAAAAAGGGGACGCTTCACTTTTGAACGGGGAATTAGGCGTTTTTAATGAATGAACAAAAAAAGGGGATGCTTCACTTTTGAATGAGAGAAAAATGGGATCAACTCTGTTTTTTTTATTTTATGGTATAATGTATTTTATGATATAATATTTCAATATAGATAGACCGTTAAGAATTACCATTGCTAATTTGCCTTTTCATATTGTTGACAGAGAAAGAATGAAAAAAATAGACTTGACACCATTTTTCTATCAAAAATTAGTCATAGGCCAAGTAATTAAAAAGACGTATAACAAAAAAGTGTGGGGAAGTGATAGTCAAAAATATATGGAAAATCAAAAGATAAACCGAAAGATGAGAAGAGAAACCAAAAACGCCTAAAACCCCGACTAAAAGTGAAGCGTCCCCTAATCTACTAATTTCCTAATTTCCAATAAACGCCTTAATGTTCCAATTAGATCAAAGCTTTAGAAACATTTAAATATAATATTAATTGATACAACATTATGAGAAACAAACTTATCATCCTATTTGCTTTCGTATTGATATTTTCTGTATTTTCTCAAGCAGTCTCAGCAGATATAATATTTCCCGGAAAAAAATATGTGAATTGGTGTTATGAAATTTCAAATATCAATGATTATCCAAATTATGTTTTTGTTTTCAATGAAAAAAGAGCTACAGGTCATAAAGTAATTAGCCAGAGGGATTGTTTTAGTTTCTACAAAAATGGTTTAACAAGTATTTATGCCATTCCTAAAGAGGAATTTAATGAAAGTGAGTTAAACAGGGAATTTTTTGAAGGAAACAATCCCAAATTAATAAAATCAAACATTCAACTAAATGGTTTTGGCTTAGTGCAAGAAAATGATCCTTTACAAAAAGCAGTTATAACCTTAGATATTCAATCGTTGAGTGAAAATAGTTTTGATATTCAAAAATCCAAAGTAACTTATACCTTTACAGACGGAACATCTGAAGAAAAAGTTTTTCAATCTCAGGAAATTATGCCTGAACCGTCAAAAACTGCTATTCTGCCTTGGTGGTTTGCTAAATTTTGGTATGTAATTTTACCAATAGTGGCTGTTTTCTTGATAGGCATAATTCTTTTGATAAGACGATTGAAAAAATGAGTCTTATGTGTTGGTATATTTTATCCTTGATAGTAACTGTTGTTATAGAATTTTCTGTAATTTGGATTTTTGTTAAAAAAGACATATCAAAACTTTTTCTTTATGCTGTTTTGATAAATTCTTTCACTCTACCTCTTGCAACATTTTATTACCAGAACTTAATTAACAATTTTTATCTTGTTGAAGCATTAGTAATCTTCGCCGAAAGCATTTTAATTATGTTATTATTAAAAACAAAATATCCAAGGGCATTATTGATTTCTTTTGTTGCAAATTTAATAACTGCGATGATAAGTTTGTTGTTTTTCATATAGAACGGCGGGCTACGGCAGACTTTCTCCGTTTCGCTCCGAACCCCATTGCATTCTCACTCCATTTCGTTTTGTTTGAAAAAAGAAAAAAGGAGAAAAAGGGGACGCTTCACTTTTGAATGAGAGAAAAATGGGATCAACTCTGTTTTTTTTATTTTATGGTATAACGTATTTTATGATATAATATTTCAATATGGATAGACCGTTAAGAATTACCATCGCTAATTTGCCTTTTCATATTGTTGACAGAGGAAAAATGGAAAAAATAGACTTGACACCATTATTCAAAAACGCCTAAAACCCCGACTAAAAGTGAAGCGTCCCCTAATTTGTTGTTTGGAGTTTATTTTAAAAAGTTATCCACAGTATGGGTTTTTTTATTTTTGTCTGATTTGTTATAATATAATAATTTCATATTCTTAAAGGTCGAAATTTTAAATAAATAATTGTAATAAAATAACAAATATGTTTTCAGATTGGTATATTATAATTTATGACTCATTAGAGCGTTTTCTTGAAGGATTTGTTGGCTTTATTCCTGTTTTAATTGGAGCGATTATTGTTTTGGGTGTTGGCTGGATTATTGCAATAGCGATAGGCAAATTAGTAACAGAAGTTTTAAAGCAAATAAAGTTTAATCGTTTGTTTGACAGAGGCGTATGGAAAGAATCCTTAGAAAAAGCGGATTTCAAAATTGATGCGTCAGGATTTATTGGGGCGATTGTAAAATGGGTTTTGGTTATTGTTTTTTTGCAAATATCCATAGCAATGACAGGATGGGTTCAGTTTGCTTCAATATTAGAAGGAATTATAAATTATCTTCCAAATGTTATTATAGCCGCTCTGATTTTTGTTGTGGCTGTTGTAATTGCTGACATATTAGAAAAATTAGTTAGGGTTGTTGTTGAAAGGACAAAAATTGGATATGGCAATGTAGCTGGAATAATTGTTAAATGGTCAATTTGGGTTTTTGCCATTTTAGCCATACTTAAGCAACTCCTTATTGCTCCTGAATTAGTTCAGTCCCTGACCAATGCCTTTATTTACGGAACAATGCTGTTTATTGTTATAGCAGGAGGCATTGCTTTTGGCATAGGAGGAAAAGAATCAGCAGGCAATATTATTAGAGGCATAGAGGGAAAATTGAGAAGATAATTGAAGATAAAGCATAGTGTTAGAAATAGGGCCTCTCTTCTGGTTTTTATTTGAAGAGGGGCTTTAATTTTAGGGGTTGACAAGAATTTTTGGTTTGTTAAACTATAAAATAGTTATGATAAAGATGAGTATTGTTTTTGACAGTAAGGCAATAAAAAACATAGAAAGCGGTTAAGTTTTTGAGGGTTTTTATTTCTCAAAAAAACCGCTTTCAAACAGCGGTTTTTTAGTTGCTAATGATTATGAGGAAAGAAATGAATAGACAGAAAGCTCATTGAAAATTTAATAAAGTGGTTATTAATTGCTAGCTAAAGATTATTTTACAAATTTGTAAAATAAAATTGCATTTATGGGCAGATGGTGGATGCCTCGGGAGTGAGAGGCGATGAAGGACGTGGTGTGACTGCGATAAGCCTCGGTGAGGTGTTTAACAACCTTTGATCCGGGGATTTCCGAATGGGTAAACCCAGCGCGACTTATATCGCGTTGCCGCATTTATTTAAATGCGGAGCGAACCCGCTGAAGTGAAACATCTCAGTAAGCGGAGGAAAAGAAAATAAATTGTTCACGCTTCACTATTGTTCAGCGCGAGTTTGAGCGCAAAGCGCAAAAAGTAAAGCGCAAAACTACAATTTAAAATTAAAAACTAAATAAGATTAGATTTAATCTAATTGAAATTTTAAGTTTTTAGCTGTAGTTCTGAGTTTTATGTTTTAAGTTTTGAGTTTGAGCGAGCGCCGAGCAGTAGCGAGGCGTGAGCGAAACATTCCCTTAGTAGCGGCGAGCGAAAAGGGATGAGCCCAAACTCAACCATACCTCATTGTGTTTGATATGAAATTTTGAATTTAAGCCAATAATGAATTTTAAATTTTTTAAACATTTAAAAATCAATTCATTAAAAATTTAATAAAAATTAAAAATTTCATACGAGCATAGCGAGGTGTGGTTGGGGGTTGTAAGACAATAATGTCCGAGCATTTCTTTTTAGAAATGTTTAGAGGGAGAGCATTTAGGCAAAGATTGGTTAGGAGAAATTCCCTGGAAAGGGATACTATAAAGGGTAATAGTCCCGTATCTGAAAATCTCTTTGCGCTCCTTGTTATTGCTCTTGAGTACCTCGAGAAAAGATAACCTTGAGGGAAGCAGGCCGGACTACCGGCCAAGGCTAAATACTACTCACTCACCGATAGTGAACTAGTACCGTGAGGGAAAGGTGAAAAGTAGCCCGGTGAGGGCGGTGAAATAGAACCTGAAACCATTATGTCCACAAGGAATCAGAGCTTCGTGTCTTACTTTTGTTCGACAATCAGTAATTTTTAATTTTTTTTCAAAATATTCTTAAAATTATTATTTTAAAATTGTATCATTGAAAATTGATTGAAAATTGAAAATTATATGGCGAGCGAAAGCGAGACACGGAGTGATGGTGTGCCTATTGAAGAATGAGCCAACGACTGTCATTTAATTTTTTGTCTAAGGGGTTCTGCCCCGGAGGCATAGAGAAATCAAGTGTTAATAGCGCGTTTTAAGAGTTAGATGACGACCCGAAGCCAAGCGAGCTTGCCATGACCAGGGTGAATCTGTCAGAAATGATAGAGGAGGCCCGAACCCATGAGCCGTGCAATACTCTGGGATGAGTTGTGGTAAGAAGTGAAAAGCTAATCGAGCTTGGTAATAGCTGGTTCTCCCCGAAATAGCTTTAGGGCTAGCCCCTGTTGATTGTTTTTTGGAGGTAGAGCACTGGAAAGGATACCGAGGAGTTTCTCCAGGTATTTTTACCAAACTCCGAATGCCAAAAAATTTATACAGGGAGTTAGACTGTGGGGGCTAAGCTCCATGGTCAAAAGGGAAACAGCCCAGATCTTAATCTAAGGTCCCTAAATTTAAGCTAAGTGGGAAAGGAAGTGAAACTCCAAAGATAGTTAGGAGGTTAGCTTAGAAGCAGCTATCCTTTAAAAAGTGCGTAATAGCTTACTAATTAAGGAATTTTGCGCCGAAGATTTAACGGGGCTAAAGCTTAATACCGAAGATAAGAAGCGTTCACGCTTTACTATTGTTCAGCGCGAACGTTGGTAGGGGAGCGCCTTTATCGCAGTGAAGTTTTTTTGTAAAAAAGGATGGAGCGGTAAGGGGTGAGAATGTTGGCATGAGTAACCGCAATACGAGTGAGATCCTCGTACACCGAAAACCCAAGGTTTCCTTGGCAATGACAATCAGCCAAGGGTTAGGCGGCCCTAACTGTATTAACGAAAGTTAATACGGGATGGACAGCCGGTTAATATTCCGGCCCCCCTATCAATTTTCAATGGGATGCGGAATTTAGTAAGCGAAGCGAGTTATTGGATTCTCGTTTCTAATTTGAGGTTTCAAGAATTAGAAGGAAGCTCCATTTCGGTGGAGTGAACTTCGCTGAGCAAGTTTCCTAGAAAAGTCCCAAAGAGCTAAATTGACTGGGTCCGTACCGCAAACCGACACAGGTGGGTAGGCGTAAGAGTGCCAAGGTGAACGAGTGAAACCTCGTTAAGGAACTCGGCAAAAAAGTGTCCGTAAGTTCGCAATATGGACTCCCTGACTATACCTCACTGTGTTTGATGTGAAATTTCGAATTTTGAATTTAAGTTAATAATGAGTTTTAAATTTTTAAACATTTAAAAATCAATTCATTAAAAATTTAATAAAAATTAAAAATTTCATACGAGCATAGCGAGGTGTAGTTGGGGCGCAGCGAAAGAACCCCTGGCGACTGTTTATCAAAAACACAGGTCTCTGCTTAATTCGTAAGAAGATGTATAGAGGCTGAAACCTGACCAGTGCTGGAACGTTAATCTTGGCTGTCTATATCTTTATGGTATGGGCTGACTGAGTGAAGCGCCAGTAAACGTCGGCAGTAACTATAACTGTCTAAAAGTAGCGTAATCCCTTGCCTGGTAAATTCAGGCCTGCATGAAAGGTTTAACGACTGGGGGACTGTCTCAACGAGGAGCTCGGTGAAAATGCAATACCGGTGAAGATGCCGGTTACCTGTGGCTAGACGGAAAGACCCCGGGAGCTTTACTGTAGGGTGGTATTGAGTTTTGGGTTTAGATGCGTAGCGTAGTGGGGAGGCTTTGATGTTCATTTTTAGGAGTGAGCGGAGCCGCCAATGAAACACCCACCTTTTAAATTCTTTATTCTAACTCAAAGTAATTTGAAAACAGTGCCACCTGGTCAGTTTAAGTGGGGCACTTACCTCCTAAAAAGTAATGGAGGTGTTTAAAGGTCAGCTAGCTCCGGATGGAAATCGGAGTGGTCGGGCAAAGCCAAAAGCTGGCTTTACTGCAAGGCGGATATGCCACGCAGTTGGGAAACCAGAACTTAGTGAACCGACCTCAGTTAGTAGGACTGGGGAAGATCATCAGATAAAAGCTACCCCGGGGATAACAGGCTGGTAGGGCCCGCGAGTTCATATCTACGGCCCTGTTCGGCACCTTAACATATTGGGGTGCCTAGAGCAGTAATGCTCTATAAAAAAATCTGGCTTATAACGGTGGACTCCATAATTTAAACCAGCTATAATATAATTATGGACAATACCGTGGGAAGTCTAACTCAATTTCAAAAATCAGTAATTGTAGGATCAATTTTAGGTGATGGGTATTTAAGAATTATACCCGGACGTAAAAACGCTTTTTTAGAAATTAATCATTCTATCAAAGCAAAGGAGTATGTTGATTGGAAATATTCTATTCTGAAGAATTTTTGTAAATCTTTACCACAAGAGAGAAAAAATGGTAAAGATAAGAGAGCATATCGTTTCTTTACCAGACAACATCCAGAATTAACAGATTTATTTTATTCTTTTTACAAAAATAACAGAAAGGTAATACCAGCGGATTTAAAGCTAAATCCTGTAATTCTTGCTGTTTGGTTTATGGATGACGGAAGCCATTCTATAAAATCAGATGTTTATTTAAATACGCAACAATTTAGTTTTAACGACCAAAGAAGATTAATTTATCTTTTGCGTCAAATAGGATTAAGAGCGCGTTTGAATAAAGATAAAAAATATTACAGAATTAAATTTTTAAAAGAGAGTATTCCAAAATTTAATCAAATGATTAAACAATACATTATTCCTTCTATGGAATATAAATTGAGTTATGACCCCGTAGAGACTTGGTCTAATTCTAAGAATTAAACCAGAGCCTTTCAAATACGAAAGGCTAATACGCCAGCGCCAGTATTATTATAGAAAAAGTAATACTGGATGAAGATATAGTCCACACTTATTAGTAATAATAGGAGAATGTACGATGTCGGCTCATCTTATCCTGGGGCTGGAGAAGGTCCCAAGGGTTGGGCTGTTCGCCCATTAAAAAGGTACGCGAGCTGGGTTCAGACCGTCGTAAGACAGGTTGGTCCCTATCTACCACAGGCGTTGAGTCTTGAGGAAAATTGACCCTTGTACGAGAGGATCGGGTTGAACTAACCTCTGGTGTACCAGTTGTCGCGCCAGCGGCATAGCTGGGTAACTATGTTAGGAAGAGATAAGCGCTGAAAGCATCTGAAGCACGAAGCTCTATCCAAGATTAGGACTCTAAGATTGATCGAAGATGACGATCTTGATAGGCTCTAGGTGTAAGCGCCGTAAGGCGTTAAGCCGAGGAGTACTAATAATCATCAAATTTTATTTCATAACATGTTTATAGGGTAAAACTTTAGCTAGCGATTAATGACCATTTTAAAATTGTGAGTACTTTAAGAGGGTTATACTGGAAGTGCTCCACTTGTTCTCATACCGAATACAATAGTGAAATCTTCCAAGGCCGATGATAGTGGTTTTCTGCGAAAGTAGGTAGCCCTCCTAAAGTGCTCATAATTTTATTAGATTAGAGTAAATTAAAAAACAGCCGATTGGCTGTTTTTTAATTTATATAATATATCTTTGAATTACGAAACGCGCTACTTAGTAAAGGAATTCAAAGAATATATAATTTTTTAGGATTCGTTATTTTTCTAAAAATTTTCTTCTCCAAAACTTTCTTCATTTTCAATCTCTTCATTTTCTGTGGCGCTATATTCATCTTGCTCAATTCCTCCATCATTTTCTTCGTCGTCTATATCTAACTCTTGGCTAATTATGGAAGTAAATAATTGTCGGTAAGCCATAAAAGCAAAGATTTTTATTTTTTTATTTTTTTTCGACCTTTTTATTTTTCTTATGACTATTATATTTAGACAAAAAAACTCTGTCAAGATGCTTGAAAAAGTTGTATAATTTAACTATATTATTTAATAGATATGAGATATTCTTTAGTAAAAACAGCTATAATATCAGTGTTGTTCATCGCCTTTATCTTTGCGTTGAATTTAACTCCGCTTGCTAAGTGGACTAAGAATTTTATTTATTCAACTTCTTGTCCAATTCAGGGTTTTTTTTGGGAAACAGGCGACACTTTTTCAGATTTTTTTAAATCAATTTTTTCAGCAAAAGACATAAAACAAGAGTTAGATAGGGTTAAAATAGAAAATCAAAAATTAGTTTCAGAAAATCTTTCTCTAAAGAGCTTAAAAAACGAGAACGAATCATTAAGGCAAGCAGTTGGAAACGATATTCAAAAAGAATTTCAAATATTGCTTTCTCATATTATTGGCATTGATGTTTCTGGAGATTTTATTCTGATTAATAAGGGTTCAAGAGATGGTGTTTTAGAAAATATGCCAATAATTAACGCGCAAAAAGTTCTTTGTGGAAGAATTAACAATGTTTACGCTAATTTTTCAAAAGTAATTTTACTTTCTAATAAAAAAAGTGTTTTTGACGCTAAAATTTCTGAAAACGCAACTTTTGGCTTGGTCAAGGGAAAAGGGAATTTTAAACTTTTTTTTGACCTTATGCCTCAAGAAAAGGAAATTAAAAAAGGGGATATTATAGTCACAACATCGTCTGGAGGAATTTTTCCTGAAGGATTATTGGTTGGCGAAATTGAAAAAATTCAAAAAAAAGATGTTGAGCTTTTTCAAAAAGCGGACATTAAACCATTTTTTAATATTCAAGAAGCAAATGAATTATTTATTATAACAAACTACTGATTTGACAAAGAATATTTTTATTTTCATTATATTGTTTTATTTTTTGATATTATTTCAAACCAGTTTTTTGGTACATTTTAATATAAACGGTTGGACGCCAAATCTTATTTTAATAATTTTAATTTTGACTCTTTTTTTAGAAAAGCCGACCAATAAAAATGCTATTTATGTTGCTATTATTTGCGGGTTTTTTTGGGATATTTTTTCCGAAACCTTTATTGGTTTTCATATTTTAATCGGACTATTTCTGGTAATACTTATTAAAATAATTTTGAAAAAATATATTAGACCGATTATTTTTTCGAAAAAAAATAATCTATGGACAAGCACTTAAAAAACAAAAGAATTAAAAAGAACAAAAACGAAATAGAACCGCAGGAAATTTTTTTAGACACTGTTGCCAAAAAAAAAGAAGATGATTTTGGAATTTCAGAAAAGAGATTTGAAGTTCCTCTTTCAAAAAAAGTTTTTTGGTCTCTAATAACTGTTTTTTTTATTTTGATTTCCATTCTTTGGGGAGAAGCTTTTTATTTTCAAGTAATACAGGGAAAGACATTTTCTGATTTATCAAAAAAAAATAAATTTGTCATCCATTCAATTGAAGCGGAAAGAGGGGTTATTTACGATAAAAATATGAAACAGCTTGTTTTCAATAAACCAATTTTTGATTTGGTCTGCCAGAAGGAGGAACTCCCAAAAAAAGAGAAGCAAAAAAATAAGATTATAATGGAAGTTTCTCAAATAGCGCAAAAAAATTATGACGATTTGAGGAAAAAAATTGATGACAGCGATTTTTCTTCAATTCCTATTTTAAAAGATATTAATCACGAGATGTTGGTTTTTTTAGAAACAAAAATTATTGCTGGCAAATTACCAGGATTTCAAATTAAAAACAATGCGGTTAGAGAGTATGGGCAAGACACTTTTTTCTCTCATTTAATTGGCTACGAAAGAAAAACAGGAGAAAAAATCGGGTTGGAAAGTTATTACGATGAAACATTAAAAACAAAATTAGGCGAAATTAAAATAAAAAGAGATGCCAGCGGAAATATTATTTCAAAAAAAGTTATTTCATTGCCAGAATCAGGGAAAAGCTTAGTCCTTAATATAGATTCGGGTTTAGAGAAAAAAATCAGCGAAGAGATGAAAAAATCTTTAGCTCGTGTTGGGTCAAAAGTTGGAGCAGCTGTGGCAATAGACCCAAGAACAGGAGGAATACTGGCATTGGTTAGCGAACCTGGTTTTGATAATAATCTTTTTTCTCAAAAAATGTCGGAGAATAAATGGGAAAAAATGCAAAACAACCCTATAAACCCGCTTTTTAACAGGGCTATTTCTGGAAAGGGTTATCCAACTGGTTCAGTTATTAAGCCAATAGTCGGAATAGCGGCTCTGGAAGAAGGAATTATAACATCTAAAACAAAAATTTATTGTCCTCTAAAAATTTGCGTTCAAAATCGTTGGCATCCGGAAAAAGAAGATTGTTTCCCTGACTGGAGATTTCATGGAACAAGTGATATTAAAAAGGCAATTGCTGAATCCATAAATACATTTTTTTATATAATCGGAGGAGGATATGAGGATTTTAATGGTCTTGGCGTAAGAAAAATTAAAAAATGGTTTGAGGCCTTTGGTTTTGGATCAAAAACAGGAATTGACTTGCCGGGAGAGGGACAGGGTGTTTTGCCTGTTATTGATAAGAATTGGCTCTTAGGAAATACATACCATCTTTCTATTGGACAGGGAGCATTTACGGCTACGCCATTAGAGGTGGCTGTGGCTTTTGTTCCTATTGCCAATAAGGGACGACTTTTAGAACCCCATATTGTAAAAGAAATTGTGGATACAAATAAAAATTTAATTGAAAAAATAGAGCCGAAAATTATCAGAGAAAATTTTGTTAAAAAAGAAAATTTAAATATTATCCGAGAAGCAATGCGTGAAACAACGCTTACGGGAACAGCCGCTAACTATTTAAAAAATCTGCCTGTAACATCTGCCGCCAAAACTGGAACAGCTCAAACAGGTAAAAAGACCAAAGATGGAAAGGATTATTCAAATAGCTGGATTACTGTTTTTGCTCCGTATGAAAATCCAAAAATAGTTTTAACTATAATGATTAAGGATGTTAAAGAGGGGAATGTGGCCGTTAAACCAGTAGCCAGAGAAGTTTTAAATTGGTATTTTTCCCAAGAAAATCAGCTAAACAATGAATAATTTGCTTATACCTGACCACTAATCAATTATCATTAATAATAGCTATTTGCGCAGGTCGGACCTGCCAAAAATCTGCCAAAAATTTATTTTTGGCATATTTGTACAGATATATCAAGACAGTAATCTGTCTTGATGAAAACCGCCAGATGTGTGTGGATATTATCAAAATTTCTTGACAGATTTTAATAATATGTTATATTCAAAACAAAGGAGTTTAAAAGCACATTTGAAAATAAAATAAAAAATAAGGAAATAAAAAAAGGAGGATGAGAAATGAGAAGGATTATTGGTTTTCTTTTGATGACATTATTGGTGAGTAGTATTCTTTTTCCTGTTAACGCTTCGGGCGCCAAAAAGGCAAAGAAGGTTGTTGTTGTTAGCAATCCAGAGTACATCAAGTGCGTTGTTGAAAACGCGCTACAAGGGATTCCGGGAATTAAGGTCTATGATGAGAAAAGAACTCCATCAAGAACAAAGATAGATTATATTATTAAAGCAAAAATACTTTTTTGCAGGATTAACACTGATTATTCTTATTCAAGGTGTAATCCTATGGAAAAGGCGGACGTTGCGGTGCAAATTAAGGTAATTTGCGCGAACAATGGCAGAATCTATGATTCTGTAGTTGGAGAGGCGAGTGCAAGCGCTCCAAGATGGCAGAATAGAAATGTTAAATTTGAATCTATAATGGAGGCAATTCATGCAACAATAGCATCAATTAGGTGGGTGGATTTAACAAACTAAAATAAATAATAAGAGCTCTGAATCTGATTCAGGGTTCTTTTCTTGTCTGCGCGTTATCGGCTTGCGCGCATCTTGTATTTACTCCCCTGAAATCTAAAATAAAATTTTGACTGAAATGAAAAAATTGATTAAAATTAAAATATGGCTGCTATAGACGAAATAAGAAAAAATAGAATTAAAAAACTAAAGGCAATTCAAGGAGCTGGATTTTTAGCGTATCCTTCTAAAACAAGGAAAACCAATAAAATAATTGAAGCATTGAAAAATTTTAATAAGCTAATCAAGCGCTCAAAGAGGATTATTTTAGCGGGCAGAGTTGTTTCTCAAAGAGTCCATGGCAAGATAACCTTTGTGGACATAAAAGATGAAAACGATAGAATTCAGTGCCTTTTTAAAAGCGATAAATTAGGAGAAAAGGGGTATCAATTTTTTTTAAACAACTTTGATGTTGGCGATTTTATTGAGGTTCAAGGGATTTTATTTAAAACAAAAAAAGGAGAAAAAACAATAGAGGTGTCTAATTACAAGATGTTGGCAAAATCTTTGCTTCCTCTGCCGGAAAAATGGCATGGACTGAAAGACATTGATGAAAGATTTAGAAAGAGATATTTAGATTTAATTTTTAATAAAGAGGTTAAAGAAAAATTTATACTTCGTTCAAGGATTATAAAAGAAATTAGAGAATTTTTAGAGAAAAATGAATTTTTTGAGGTTGAGACCCCTATTTTGGAATCTATTTACGGTGGAGCAAAGGCAATGCCGTTCAAAACGCACCTAAACTCTCTAAACATAGATTTATATTTAAGGGTTTCCCCAGAGCTTTATTTGAAACGGCTTTTAGTGGGTGGTCTTGAAAAAATATATGAAATTGGAAGATGTTTTAGAAACGAGGGAATGGACAGGGACCATAACCCGGATTTTACAATGCTTGAATTTTATTGGGCTTACGCTGACTACAAAGATTTGATGAAATTTACGGAACAATTATTCAGGCATCTCTTAAAAAAAATATTTAATAAAACAAATATTGAATGTGGAGATAAAAAAATTGATTTTCAGTATTCATATAAAAGAATTGAATTTCTAACACTTTTCAAAAGATATACAAAGATTGATTTAGAGGAAATTAATGTTAAGGCATTATCTGAAAAAGCGAAAAATTGGGGAATTAAAACAGAAAAAGGGGCAGACAAAGCAGAGATAGCAGACGCAATCTATAAGAAATTTTGCAGGCCAAAAATTATTGAGCCAACATTTATTATTCATCATCCCTTAGGGTGTTTTCCTTTAGCGAAAACATTAGAAAAAAATCCTGACAAATTAGCCAATTTCCAATTGGTTGTTAATGGAATAGAATTAATTAACGCTTTTTCAGAGCTTAACAATCCAATAGAGCAAAAGAAAAGATTTGAAGAGCAGGAAAAATCATTTAAAGCCGGTTTTAAAGAGGCGCAAAGGATGGATAAGGATTTTATTGAAGCAATGGAATTTGGTATGCCTCCTTCAGCTGGTTTTGGGATGGGAATTGACAGATTAGTAGCGCTGTTAACTGATTCTCATTCCTTGAGAGAAGTAATACTTTTTCCCACAATGAGACCAAAATAATAACAGAATTTTCAATTTCTATTTTTTAATTTTTAAAAAAATAAATAATTGAAAACTGCTCCTGATTTAATTATAAATTGTAAATTAAAAATTTTACATTTATGTTGGATATAAAATTTATCAGAGAAAATCCCAGAGAAGTTAAAAATGGCTGTCAAAAAAAACAGGTTGATGTTGATATTGACCGACTTTTAAAGATAGACAAGAAAAAGAGAAAAATTCAAATGGATTTAGAAAAAATGTTAGCTGAGAAAAATCAAGCTAATAAAAAAATCATAGGCGCTAAGAACAAAAAAGAGAAACAAGGCATTATCCTTAAAATGAAAGAGGTTGACAAAAGAAGTGATGCAATAAAGGAAAAATTAAAAAAAACAGACAATGATTTTGGGGAATTAATGCGTCAAATTCCCTGTCTTCCGCTGGAAGATGTTCTATCTGGCAAAAGCGAAGCAGATAATATAGTATTAAAAAAAATAGGAAAACCAAAAAAATTCAATTTTAAACCATTGGACCATTTAGATATTGGCGAAAAATTGGGAATAATTGATGTAAAAAGGGCAGTCAAGATTTCAGGAACCCGTTTTGGATTTTTAGAAAAAAAAGCAGTTCTTTTGGAATTCGCGCTCATAAATTTTGTTTTAGATGAATTAGTTGGAAAAGGATTTACTCCTGTTGTTCCTCCAATACTGTTAAAAGAAAAAATGGCTATGGGCACTGGATATTTTGAATCTGTAAGCAGAGAAGAAGCGTATTTTATGCCAAAAGATGACCTGTATTTGGCAGGGACATCTGAACAGCCATTAATCGCTATGCGCGCAGACGAGATATTAGAAGAAAGAGATTTGCCAAAAAGATATTTAGGTATTTCTACTTGTTTTAGAAGGGAAGCCGGCTCTTATGGAAAGGACACAAAAGGCATTTTTCGCGTTCATCAATTTGATAAGCTTGAAATGGTGAGTTTTTGCAAACCAGAGAATTCAAAAGACGAATATATGTTCCTTCTTGATATAGAAGAAAAGCTGATGCAGGCGTTAGAAATTCCATACAGGGTAGTCCAGGTATGCGCTGGGGACTTGGGTTTTCCAGCCGCGTCTACATACGATATTGAAGCGTGGATGCCAAGTCAAAAGCAATATAGAGAAACTCATTCCTGTTCAAATTGCGTTGATTTTCAGGCAAGGAGATTAAATATTCGTTACAAAAGTAAAACAGGCAAGATAAATTATGTTCACATATTGAATGGAACCGCTTTCGCTATTGGCAGAATTTTAATTGCTATCATTGAAAATTATCAAGAAAAAGACGGAACCATAAAAATTCCTAAAGTTTTAGAAAAGTATCTAAGATTTAAATCTATTTAGATATGGAGGAAAAGAAAATTTTTATTAATGGATTAAAAATAAATTATAAAATTGCTGGCGAGGGTCAGTTAATTTTAATTTTACACGGCTGGGGAGGTTCTTCTGACTCTTGGGTTGAAGTAATAAAAATTTTAAGCAATCAAGGGTATAAAATAATTTGTCCAGACCTGCCTGGCTTTGGAAAAACACAAAAACCTAATTATTCTTGGGAACTGGGCGATTACCGCAATTTCGTTAAAAAATTTATTGAGAATTTAAATTTAGAAAAATTTTATTTATTGGGACATTCTTTTGGCGGAGCAATAGCGGTAAAATTCAGCTCAATATTTCCAGAAAAGACAGAAAAAT
>JAYELF010000025.1:0-3585 GCA_034717275.1 Patescibacteria group bacterium | reverse complement strand
TTAAAGAAAAGTTGCTTGGCATCCGAAAAATTAAAGTTAAAAAAAGGCGCGATTGTAATGTTTGTCAAAAACAATTTTAATGGTGGTTATGTAAATGGCACTTTTGGGAAGATAATTGATTTTAATGATGATGATTATCCTGTCGTCGAGACAATATCAAAGAATAAAATTATTGCTACGCCAAGTAGTTGGGTTATTAAGGATAATAAAGATAATATTATTGCGAGCATTAGACAATTTCCTTTGCGCTTAGCTTGGGCGATTACGGTTCATAAAAGCCAAGGCATGAGTCTTGATGTGGCTGAGATTGATTTGTCTAAGTCGTTTGAACGAGGAATGGGCTATGTGGCATTATCCAGAGTTAGAACATTAGATGGAATCCGTTTAATGGGGATTAATCAGTTATCTTTGAAAGTTGATCAGGTAGTGGTTGAAAAAGATAAAGAATTTAAAGAATTGTCAAAACAATTAGAGGGTAGTTTATAAAAATATGGCATATTTATTTCCAGATAAAATCTTTCCTAGTAATATAAATTATTATTTGGGTAAAAGGTGTCAGGAACCTTTTTAAGAAATAAATAAAAGATTTGGAGGGGGGTGAAATCAAAGATCAGGTCTTTTTGACACAACCTTTTTAAGAAAAAAGATTATATCAAAAAGGCCTGACCTTTGTCGCAGAAGCGTCCTCTCTGACGCTCAAAAAAATCGCCTAAACAGCGGTTTTTTGGTAGAATAGAAACATAATAAGAGATTTGAAAAAATTATTAATTTAATAAATATATGAAGTGTGAAGAAAATAATTACGCATATATAGATAATACTAATTTATACAAAGGGTGTGACGCCGAAGGATTTAAATTAGATTATGTAAAGTTCAGAAAATATCTCGGCGAAAAGCACAATATCAAAGTGGCATATATTTTCATTGGATTTGTGCCAGGAAATGAAGAAATGTATGAACAATTTCAAAAATGGGGATATACAATAATATTTAAACCAACGGTGCCAAATGAAGAAAAAATCAAAGGCAATTGCGACGCAGAAATGGTTTTATACGCGGTTAAAGATTTTTATGAAAAAAAGTACAACAAAGCGATTCTAATTACCTCAGACGGGGATTTTGCCTGTCTTGCTAAATTTTTATTAAAACGCGACGCTATTAAAGTTTTATTAAGTCCCAGATCGGGCAGAAAGTGCTCTTCTTTATTAAGGAAATCTGGTATTAAAATTACTTTCTTACGGCAGGTTAAAAGTAAAATAGAATATATTAGAAACGAAAAACTCCCATTAAGGACAAAACCCTAACAGGAGTATTTTCATGGTGATTTATGATTATTGTAGCAAAATAGTTATTGTTGTCAATAGCGGTCAATATTTTTATCCACAGTTACAGTTTTCAAAATACAGAAGTTTGATAAAAACCGTCAGGAACCTTTTTTAAGAAATCAAAGATCAGGTTTTTTTGACACAACCTTTTTAAGAAAAAAGATTATATCAAAAAGGCCTGACCTTTGTCACTGATAAAAAGATCTGACCTTTTATCCTTGATTAAAAAAAATCGCCAATTTGGCGGTTTTTTGGTAGAATAGAAATATGAAAAAACATATTTAAAGAAAAGATTAAAAAACTTGGTTTAATTGCCTTTTTAATGGAATAAAAACATATGAAAAAATTTTTAATACTGACAATGTTTTAGTCTTTGTTTGTGGTTTTCACACAACACTTTTTATGCTTTAGCTAAATAATAGTACCTTAAAAATAATATCAATTTTTCAGAAAGGAGGGCGTTTTGGCTAAAAAAAATGGGAAAAACGGCAAAAATGATCCATCCAGACATCATGTTATTCCTGAAAGCAGAGGAGGTGAAAACGGGGTGGAGAATATTAAAATTATTCCGAGAAAATTTCATAGCACATGGCATGATCTTTTTGGAAATTTGACACCGCTAGAAGCAATTCAGTTTATAAAAGAAGTTTTTCTTGATGAAAAAAGAGGAAATGGCGCGACAAAAAAGAGAAGAAAGAAGAGCTGGAGATTTGATGAACTTTATGGGCTTCAACTTTCTATCCAAAAAGACACGATAAAAAATAAGAGGAGGAAAAAATAAAATATTCCCTTTGGTAAAATTTTGCCGAAGGGAATTTTTTTGATATAATTAAAACATGAAATTAAAAAAAGTTAGAAATACTCAAAAAAATATGGCAAAGAATAATTTTCAAAAAGGCGAAATAGCGATTTATAAAACACCTCAAAATGAGGTGGAGTTAAGGGTGAAATTGAAAGAGGAAACTGTTTGGCTTTCTTTGGATCAAATGGCTTTTCTTTTTAATCGTGATAAATCGGTTATTTCTCGTCATATCAAGAATATTTTTCAAGAAAAAGAACTTGAACAAAAAACAGTTGTTGCAAATTTTGCAACAACTGCAAGCGACGGCAAAACATATCAAGTAGATTATTATAATTTAGATGTGATTATTTCAATAGGTTATAGAGTTAAATCGCAAAACGGTGTAAGGTTTAGAATCTGGGCGACAAATACTTTAAAAAAATACCTAATTAAGGGTTATGCAATCAACAAAAATCGTCTTTTGGACGCAAAAAATAAATTTAACGAATTAATGACGGTAATAAAAGAACCGCCTCGTTTTTGTTTGTGTATTTTTTGGACAAATCTGATTATCTTTTCAAAAAATCAGGTGAGCGGAAAATAAACGACAACGGTTTAACAGCACTGGCTTTGCTTGTTGCCGAAAGCGAGCCGAAAAATAAAGAAATGATGATAAAAATCATCAAAAATTTAATCACGGAATAAGAATCGCCAAGGAGGCGGTTTTTTGGTATGATAGGGGAGTATATATGAGAAAGAATACAAAGGGGCGGATAATTAAGGTTTGTTGTTCTAATTGCGGGACACTGCTTTATAAATATTTTAAAGCGGGACCCGGCCATTTGGTTAAATGCTATAAAGACAGAATTATAAAGGATTTTACCAATGGAGATTTGAAATGCCATGAATGCGGGAAATTGTTTGCGAGAGAGACGATGATTCATGGAAAGCCGGCTAACAAGATTATCCAGGGGAAGGTTCTTAGGAAGGGATAATCCAAATTATTTAAACCTAAGCGTTCTTTTATAATTCAACATCCTTCTTTTTTGCTATTAGAGCTAATGTTCTTTTATATCGGCCCTTGCCTAAGAATATTGGATAAAAACTTTTTGTTGATTTTATTTTCCTTTTATTAATATGTCCGATAAACTGACCCCTTTTTATCAGCTGAAACTCCTTTAAGTGATTATTTGGCTTGAAATCATTGGGGACTTTGTAAGAACCTAATACAGTATAAACTTCTTTGCTCCTAAAAATATTTTTTTTACCGGGTAATAATTCTAAATTTTTTAAAATAATTTTTATATCTCTTAGGCATTTTTTATAATTTTTTCCACTTTTATCAGGACCGTATTCCAATGATACACCAAGATTAACATAACTAATCAACGCTTTGCTGCCTAAATTATTTTTTCTGATTAAAGCCACCTTACTAATCGGAATTAACTTTAATAATCCTTTTATTTTAGAACTAAATT
>JAYELF010000024.1:0-3597 GCA_034717275.1 Patescibacteria group bacterium | reverse complement strand
ATAGAAGGGTATGGCGCAAAAAAAGCATTGCCATTATTAATTATAATGGCGATATTAGTTAATTTTACACCTGTTATATGCGGCGTATTTGTTGACGCATCCAACCTCTTAATGAATTTCTTTTTAGAAGACATAGAACCTTCAACTTTTGCAAAGAACCAAATAGCTCTTCAAAAAGGAATAATATCAGAAATCGGTTCCCCAAAATTCCATATTGAGATGTCTGTGGCGGTAGTAGCAAGCGGAGTTATTTTTGTAATTGTTGATTTATTGTTAATTGTTATTTTTCTCGCTTACGCTGTTCTGTTTTTTATACGTCATATTGCTATCTGGATATTGGTTGTTTTGGCTCCCTTGGCTTTTACGTCTTATATTCTGCCATATACGCGCGAATGGTGGAAAAAATGGTGGCATCAATTTATAAGCTGGTGTTTAGTTGGAGTGATAGCTGGATTTTTCCTATACCTCTCTTCTCATCTAATGGTAGCAGCAGGTGATTTATACTCAAAAAGCAAGATAGGTGTTGAGGGAATTGAAAAGGAAATAAGCGACCCAGAGACAGTTATAAAGGTTGTTTTTACTATTCTCACGGTTGCCATTTTACTTATGATAGGTCTTTTCCTGACAATTAGCGGGGCTCCAGCTGGAACTCAAGGAATTTTGTCTGCTATAAAAAAGAATAGTATAAAATTCTATAAAAAAGCAGGAAAAGCGGGATTGGGGACAGGAAAATTTCTTTCAAAAAAAACACCTGGTATCCGCAATGTAGCGGGAGGAATAAGCAATACCGCGGAAGGAATTGGCAATATAGCAAGAACCGAACAAGGAATCGCGAGAAGAAGGGAAACAAAAATAAAAGAAGGAGAAAAAGCGTTTGAAGGACTGCCTCAGGGAATAGTGGAAAGAGGACTTAAAAATTACAATAAATCAACGTTCTCTTCTGATAGAATTAAGGGAGAGGGAATTGCCAGGACATTGCTGTATGGAAAAAACGAACAAGGACAGGATTATGATCTTACAGACAATGCTAAAAAAGACATAATAGCTCTTGCTTCCAATCATCCAGAATATCAAAAAACAGTATTATCCAAAAGACCTGACTGGGCTCCAGAAATAGAAAAAGGATATAAAACAAAAGTCCCTGATAATATTAGAACAACCATCATAGAACAACAAATGAAAAAGGTTGGAGCAAAAACCCTTGTAAAAAACATACAAAAAGAAGCTATTCATGATAAAGGAGTTGCCTTAAACATCATAAAACAAGAACGTTTATTTAAGGAGTTTGGGAAAAAAGACACAAGTCCAGAAAAAATAATAGAATTAAGACATACTCTCGGGGAACACACGGGAGAATATAGAAAAGAGGGACATGAATCCCTTCTCGACAGTAGAATTCACGAGATGAGTGAAAATCCATCTTGGCTTACAAAAAAGGAAACAAAAAAATCCACAACTGATTCTAATATTTCTCTTGATACTTCTAAAGAATCTTTTAAAAAAACAAAAAACCAACATAAACCAGGAGCATTTGGCTAATAATTATTATAAATGACAAAAAACTCTTCCAAACAAATAATTTTTCCAGAAAACATCGGTTTAGTCATTGATGGAATTTTAGAAAAATATGAGTTAAAAAAAATTCAAGAACAAGGAATTAAAAATTTTCTTAAATCTAAAAATTCAAAAGAAAGAGAAAAAATTTTTGAAAATCTGCCTGCTTCTAAAATATCTAAATTAGTCGCTGAATACGCAGAAAACAAAACTCCATTAAGTAAAATAAAAATCTTGTTAAAAAAAGAATTAGGTCTTTCAAGAGAAAAATCAGAGGAAATGATAAAAGACCTTGCAGTCAAGATTTTTGTTTTTTTTGAGCCGGTTAAAAAAAATCCAAAAACATTTTCAGAAAAAATTGAAAAAGCCAAAGAGAAATATTACAGAAAAGAAAAAGCGTCGTTAAATATTTCAAAAAATCCTCAAGAAAGAGATGTTTATAGAGAGCCGTTTGATGAAAAAGAATAGATAAATAAAATGTAAAAGGTCGACTTTTTAAAAAGTCGACCTTAAATTTTTATTAAAATGAAAATTTTATTGTAGAAAAAATTTTTCCATTTCTTCTTCTGTCATTTTTTTCTCTTTTCTTTGCTTTTCTTCTACTTTTTCTATCTTTGCTTTTTCTTTTTCCTGTTCGTCTGTTTTTCTCCCAACAACATTGAACGCTGAAAAAACTTTCATTAACCCATCTTCGAGATTCCCTTTTCCTCCTTTAATATGAGTTAATGCGTTCCCATTAATACTCATTTGTTGGGAATACATTTCCAAAAAAGCATCTTTAATCTCTTGATTAGATGCATCTTTCTCTTTTAACAATTCTCCTATCCCTGACGAGACAGCTTTTAAATAAATTTTATCTGCCTCTGCGTTTACTTTCCTTTCCTTTTTTTCCTGTTCAGCCGTATATTTTAGTAAAGTAATATCTCTGTATTCATCTGACGGGTCAATTTCTTTTATCTGTATCTTTCTCAAATCAACCCCATATCTCCGTTGAAAAACATCTATTAATGATCCTTTTGCTGGTTCTTCTACTTCTACCTCTTCTGCATCTCTATGCGGTTTTTCATCTTTCCCGCTCATAAGATTATATACTTTTGTTCCGATAGCCATTTTGTTCGCTATCAAATTTTGATATACATCCGATGTTAAAGAATCTCTCACAGTTGGGCTGGTTTGATTTATTATTGTTTCCAGCCATTTTTCTACGGCAAATAAAATCTTATAGGGATTTTTTACCCTAATAGTCATTATATATGCCACTGTTAAGGGAAGCAAATTTTTATCTTCTGCTTTGTTTATTATCGCAAGATAAATATCATCTAACAGCATAACAGAATCTTTGTCCTCTTCCGGATGATGTTCAATGGTTCCGTCTTCCTTGACTCCGGTCCACTGAAATTTATGTTTATAAATCGTATATATAGGCCAAAATCCAATAAAGAAAAGTCCGCCAAAAATGCGTTCTTTGGGAGTTCCTCTTATTATATTCCATCTCTCTATACCTTTCTTTTCAAAATCAAATATATGACCTTTCCACCTCATAATAAACTTATCAGATTCTCCTGCTTTCATTATAGCTTTCGTAGTTCCTTCTTTCACAAAAGTAAAAAAAATATTTGAAGAAGCTAAAATAAAATAAACAAACAAAAATAATCCAGCCAGCGCCACATCAAGCACTATTATTCCCAAAGCTCCAAAACAAGCAAAAACCCACAGATGAAAAATCAAGACACTTAATATTAAGAAAAACTTTTTCATTTTCTACCTCCTATTTAATTTTTAAAGAATTTCCTATTATTCAGGATTTTTTACTATATCATTCTTTCTATTCTTTGTCAAATTCTCAAACAAATTATTTTGAATTTCAGAATACAGAAGATTTCAGGAGACCCGCTCTCCCCCAAGGGAGACCCGCTCTCCCCCAATTTTGGGGGAGAGCGGGTCTCCTCCTATGTCTCTTGTTTTGAAATTTGAAATTATTTACTATGTTAATTTTGTCGCGATTATCAATGATGAATAGTCAGTTATCATAGGTTCTTCATT
>JAYELF010000023.1:0-3628 GCA_034717275.1 Patescibacteria group bacterium | reverse complement strand
AGTTTAATATCGTCTCTTTGAACATTAGGAGACAAAGAAATAAAAATAGGTTTTCTAAAAACTTGACAAAATTTCATAATAATGTTATGTTTTTATACAGTAATTTAAAAATATTATTTATCTTATATGGAGGTAAGATATGCATTTAATGATAAGAATGATAAAGGACATATTTGAAGACTCATTAATCTTCATTCTTCTCTTGGGGGCATTTGGAACTTTTTTCACAAATTTATTCGTTCTAAAAATTCTTTTTGCCATTTATTGTTTAGGGCTGGGAATACACCTCGTTTATCCAATTCTCCGTTCAAAAAATTCAACATCTATGCTTATAACTATAAAAATCATTAAATGCCTCTTAGTCTGGGGCATAGGATTTCTTATAGTTTCAGAATTTCTTTTCCATTAAAAAACTCATATTCTCCTCCTAAGGAAGACGCTTTGCGTCTTCCTTTTATTTTCCTTTCATTTTTTTCTTTTCTTTATTGTAATACATTTTTGACGATCGTCTAAAATATATTACAATGGGGTGAAGGGGTGGGAATTGAAATTACTTTTTATGATTCTGTAAGCAATTTTATTAATTCTTTTGACACTCGTCCTTCCAATAGGATAACCTCTCCTTTTTTTGTATATTTTTTAATTTTCTCAATAATTTCTTTTGAATTTTCAATAAATAAAATATTTTCTTTATTCATTCCCTTTTCAATTGCTCCTTTTTCAATTTCTTTAAAATTGTCTTTTGTTGTAATTATTGCTAAATCGCAGATTTCGGCAATTTTTTCGCCTATTGTTTTGTGAATTTCTTTTGAGAATTTACCCAATTCAATTAAACAAGGCATTATAATTATTTTCTTTTGAGAATAGGTTTTTAGATATTCTAAGTGAGCAATAACGCCATTTGGATTAGCAGAATAACTTAAATCAATAATATCTAATCCGTTAATCCCCTTTTTTAATTTCATTTGGTTTGGATTATATTCCATTTTTTTAATTCTTTCAGAAATTTCATTCAAATCCATTCCTAATTCTATCGCAACCGCTATTGCCATTAAAATATTCTCTATATTTTGCTTGCCCAGTAAATTTATTTTAAAATGAGCTGATTCTTTTTTCAAAAAAACATCAAAGGAAATAAATTCTTTTTCTGTTTGAATATTTTTTGCGTAAATACCAGCTTGTCTGATATTTTCATTATCTCTAAAAGACACAAAAGGAAGAATTTTCTTAATTTTTATTTTTTCATAAAGCTTAGCGCAATGCCTATTATTCCCATTTAAAACAGCCAACCCATTGATTGGCAGGCATTTAATTATTTCATATTTTGCTTTTATGAGATTTTCAAAAGAACCGAACAAGGATATATGCTGTTCGTTTATGCCCGTTAAAACACCGATTTTTGGTTGAACTATATTACAAATTTTTTTTATCTCGCCTTTTTTATACGCGCCCATTTCGCAAATAAAAACCTGATGATTCTTATCCAATTTTTGAATAATTGTTTTCGCAACCCCCATTTCCGTATTATTATTGCCTTCTGTTTTTAGAACATTAAACTTTTGCGAAAGAAGGGAAAAAAGAAAATCCTTGGTTGAGGTTTTTCCATATGAACCAGCAACACCCACAACTAAAAGATTTTTAATTTTGCTTCTTTTTTCTTTTGCTTTTTTGGCTATCTTGTTTTTTAAAATAAAAGTCAATGGTAAAAATAGATAAATAATAAAAGAAACTATAATAGGAGTTAAAATATCAAAAAGCAAAAGATAAAAAAGACCAATTAGCAGGTAGAACTTGGCTATTTCGTAGAAAAAGAAAAGAAATAAAATCTCTGCCAAGACAGCAGTCAATATCAATAAAATAATTTTCTTTGTTGGAACAGGTATCTTCCATCTCTTTTTGAGAATAGAAATAATGGAATAATAGGCATCCAAAAAATATAAAATAAACGTAAAAACAAAAAGAGCGCTAAGAAAAGATATTTTTAGAGAAAAGAAGAAAAGCTCTCCAAGAATCAATAAGATTATTATGATTTTTAGAAATGATAATTTGCTATATAATAATTTTTGTCCTTTCTCGGTTTGAAAATGGTCAACAAATCTGCAAAAACGATATTCTTTTAATTGCCACAAATAAAGCCAAAAAAGAATTAATTTTGTCTCCCTTATAAACCAGAAAAAACCTAAAGATAAAATCCAAAACATAAAATAATTTTATCTATTTTTTCTAATATTGCTTAAAATTTTATAAATTTTATACCATTTTCTTTGGAATATAATATCTTTTCCTTCCGGATAGTCCATCTCCTTTCCTCCAAAGCTTTTCTTAAAATATGTCAGACCTGGCCACTTTTTTTCATCTATCCCCCAAAAATCATACTCTTTATATCCTTCTTTTTTTGCTTCTAACATTTGCTTCCATCGTAAAAGAGCGGGGGCTTTTAACGCTCTATACGCGTCATCTGAAGCGCTATGCAGGGAAATCACCTCTTTGCCCCAAAAAATATAGATAGTGGAAGCAATAATTTTTTCTTTGTATTTTGCGGTAGACAACACAACCCTAAAATCTTTGCTGTTAAAATCAAATAATTTTTTATAATGTTTTTCATCAAACGATTGAAAATTATCCCTTTGTTTTGTCTTTTTCATTAATTCGTAAAATTCGCCTATATATTTATTCCCAATCTCTGTTTTTACTCCTTTTCTTTCTGATAATCTTATATTATATCTGACTTTTTGAAAAAAATTCATAAAGATTTCTTTTTCTTTTTTTTCAAGATTTATGACTAATGTTTTTTGCGGTTGATGCCTTTTTTGAGAAACACAAGAAAGAAATTCCTTGGGAATGATAAGCGAATACAATGCCTCTATTGTTAAAAAAATAGCATTTTCCTTTTTAGCAATTTCTTTTAATTTTCTCAAAAATAGAGACAAGCATTTTTCCTTTTCTTGATGGCTTGCGTTACTCCTGAATACCGGACCAAACGGAATATATAAAATACTTTTTTTTACTATGGGAAATGTTTCCCTGATTATTTGAGCTTCCGCAACAATACAATTCTTTTGAAAAATTTTTAATCTCCAAACCTTTTTATTTAATGATTTTTGAAATTCACCCCATTCAAATGATTGAAGAAATTTTCCATTATTTTTAATTAGAAATTTATTCCAGTCATTTCTGTTATTTTCGGAAATTAAACATATATTATCTCCGCTTTCCTTTAAAAATCTTAAAATTATTTCTGATAATTTTTCTGGAACCCTTAAATGAGGGCTATGCCCAACATCAGGAATAATCTCTAATTGCGAGCTTTTTATTTTTTGTTCAAGCATTTCCGCTTCTTTTATTGGTTTAATTTTATCTTTTTCTCCCCAAATAATTTTTGTGGGAACTTGAACTTGAGATATTTCATCAGAGAGGTCTTGCTTAATTATTTTTAAATAAATATCCTTCATTATGCCGTCTGCGTAAGCATAATCGCTTTTACGAACAATAAATCTGTAAAACCCTTTCCTTGCTTTAGAATAATAAGGAATACAAGAAAATATTTTTAGGATTTTAGAAGTAATATAAAATAATTTTTTCCTGACGCTTTTCCTTCTAAAACAAGCCGCTCCAAGTAAAATTAATT
>JAYELF010000022.1:0-18579 GCA_034717275.1 Patescibacteria group bacterium | reverse complement strand
TATATTCCTGTTTTAGTAATTACCTCACCAGATAAACAGGTTGGCAGAAAACAATGCTTAACTCCATCTCCTGTGAAAATAGTTGCCCAAAAATACAATATTCCATTGGCACAACCAGATAAAATTAAAAATTTAAAATTGAAAATTGAAAATTTAAATCCGGATTTAGGCATTGTATCAGCTTACGGCCAGATAATCCCTAATGAGATATTAAAAATTCCCAAACATGGATTTATTAATGTCCATCCTTCTTTGCTTCCAAAGTATCGCGGGCCGTCTCCAATCCAATACGCTATTTTAAATAATGAAAATAAAACCGGAGCAACTATAATGCTAATGGATGAAAAAATAGACCATGGACCAATTCTCGCTCAGAGAGAATTGAAAATCCCAAATCCTAAATCAGGAATCCGAAACAAGCCATATGTCCCAATAAACAAAATTACTTTTGAAGAATTAAATAAAAAATTAGCGGAAATGGGAACAGAACTGCTAATAGAAACCATTCCCAAATGGATAAATAATGAAATTAAACCACAGACGCAAGATGAATCTGTTGCTATTTATACTAAAATTTTAAAAAAAGAAGACGGAAAAATAGATTGGAAAAAACCAGCCAAGAAAATTGAAAAACAAATTCAGGCGTTTAGTCATTGGCCGAAAACATTTACTTGCTATAAAATTGACAACAAAATTAAAAATATTAAAATTTTGAAAGCAAAGGCGTCAGAGCAAAATAAATATCCATTAAGGATTTCTGGAAAAACCTTTTTAACGCAAGACAATAATCTGGCAATTCAAACAGGAGAGGATTGCCTTATTGTTGAAAAAATCCAATTAGAAGGAAAAAAAGAGATGACATCTATGGAATTTCTAAGAGGCCACCAAAATTTTATTAACATTACGCTAATGTGATTTCTTTTAATAAAATAAAAAAAGGGTTAACCCTAATAATAAGCAACGAGCCATGTGAGATTTTAGAAGCCAAACCCCTTTTTAAGGGAAGAGGACATTCTATTTTACAGGCAAAAATAAAAAATTTAGTTACTAAGAATATAATATTAAAAACTTTTCATCCGTCAGAAACCTTTGAGGAAGTAGAGTTAAATAAAATTGAAGCGAATTTCTTGTATTCTCATCGCAACCGCTATTATTTCTCCAAAAAAAATGAGGCATCGCAAAGATTTGATTTAACTAAAGAGCAAATCGGCTCTTCAGTAAAATTTCTTAAACCAGGACAAAGCATAGAGGGAATTATCTTTAATGAAAAAATAATCAATATCTCTGTTCCGGTAAAAGTTCACCTAAGTGTGGTTGAAGCGCCACCCGGAATCAGGGGCAATAGATCTCAATCTGGAACAAAAGTAGTCACATTAGAAACAGGCGCTCAAATATCTGCGCCGCTCTTTATAAATATAAAAGATGTGGTTGAGATAAATACTGAAACAGGAGAATACTCTCGAAGAATAAAATAATCCATTATTTATCAGTTATTAGTGATAAATTATCAGTAATCAATGATTATTTATCAGTAATCAATGATTATTTATCAATGATTATTTATCAACTATTAGTGATAAATTATCGTTAATTAATCTAAGAGCCTGAGGCCGGATTTGAACCGACGACCTACTGTTTACAAAACAGTTGCTCTGCCACTGAGCTACTCAGGCGTAAATAATAACGAGCCCGTCTCATCTGATAGATTAATTGTTCGTCAGAAATTATTGAGAGTAGGCTACGTAAAACAATTGTATTATTGCCGAAATATTCCAGCAATTCTATTTATCTTTTGTTGATTTTTTTATATTTTTCCAGTAATCACTGTCTATATTTTTCACCCGCAACTTTTTTCTCGATTTTTCAAGTTCAGCTTGTGTTTTGTTTTCTATTTTTAAAGCTAAAACCTTAATTTTAGAAAGAATTTTTTGCAAAAATACATCTGATGAAAAAGAAATAAAACCAAAAACGCGCTTAATTTTTTCATCAGAAAAAGATTCATTCCTTGGATACTCTTCAACAATCTTTGGCAATTCAATTAAATATGGCGCTTTTTTTGTTAAAATTATCACTACCCCCAATAAGCTAAAAGCTGAAAAAAATAATGTAATAGCTTGAAAAATATCCATAAATATTATTTATATTTCGTATCTAACAAATTTCTTTGCTGTAATATTTTCTCCGCTACTTGCGATATGTTTATTAATCAAATCAGCAATTGTGAGTGTTTCGTCTTTTATCCATACTTGGGAAAGAAGAGAGTTTTTGCTTTTATACTTTTTAAGTTTTCCGTTTATAATCTCGTCTACTATTTTTTGAGGCTTTCCGCTGTCTTTAAATTGCTCTTTATAAATTCTTGTTTCACTATCCAAAAATTCTTCTGGTATATCTTTGTCTCGTAAAAACAAGGGTTTTGTTGCCGCAATTTGTAAACATATCTCATGGGCTAATTCCTCAAATTCTTTTGATTTAGCAACAAAATCAGATTCACAGCGAATATCAAGAAGAACTCCTATTTTTTTATTAAAATGGACATAGGTTGCTATAATCCCTTCACTCGCATCTCTGCTTGATTTTTTGTCAGCCAATTCCATCCCTAATGTCCTAAGGATCTCTTTCGCTTTTTTTAGGTCGCCATCTGCTTGAATTAACGCCTTTTTACATTCCATTATGGAAACCCCTGTATCTCCTCTTAATTGTTTAATTTTATCTATATTTATCATATCGCTTTAAACTATTGTTTTTTTATTTTTTTATCGCTTCTTTTACTTTTTCAAGAATATATTTAACTGACAATATGGCGTCGTCGTTTGCGGGAATTGGATAGTCTGCCAATCTTGGGTCCACATTTGTATCAGCTATTCCAATTACCTTTACGCCCTTTGCTTTAGCTTCATTTACCGCTATAGCATCTTTCTTCATATCACAAATAAAAATAGCGTCAGGAGTTTTTTCAAGATTTCTTAGCCCTCCAAACCTTACCCTGAGATTTTTTATTTCTCTACTAAATTTTGCTCTTTCTTTTTTGGTGTATTTTTTTAATTCCCCTTGTTTTTCTTTATTTTCTAAATCCTTAAAATACTCTATTCTTTTTTTGATAACCGCAAAATTAGTAAACAATCCTCCCAGCCATCGCTCGTTAACATAGGGAAAACCGCATGATTCGGCTGTATCCTTAATCAGGTCTTTTATCTGCTCTTTTGTTCCGACTAAAAGCAAAACTTTTTTTTCTGCAATAAGTTTTTGAATAAACTTCAACGCCTCTATTAAATTCTCTTTTGTTTTTTCTGTTTCAATAATATGAATCGTATTTCTAACTCCGTAAATATATGGATACATTTTAGGGTGAACGCAAGAAACCTTGTGTCCAAAATGCAACCCCGCCTCAGCCATTTCTCTTACGCTAATGCCAAAATCGCTTTTTTTGCTTTTGTCTTCTGTTTTTTGTTCTTTTTCTTTAAGCATTATATTGATATTAATAATATTAAAATATGTATATAATATATCACCTCTTTAATATTTAATCAATAGCAATTTTCAAACAAAAAAAGAGGAGACCCGCTCTCCCCCATTAATGATTATTAATAAATGATTATTGATTAATGATTATTGATCTTGATTTTTTTCGTAAATTTGTTATCATTCTTTGTAAGATGCAAATATGCTGATTCTGTATTGTTCTGCTAATTGCTAATAATTTATTTATTCGCAATTTGTAGGTTAATATATTGTTTGTAGAATAGCGTCATACCAATAAAAAATATATGCCCTAAAGGAAAACTTTTAGATTTCCACAAAGCTAGCATTTAAAATATTATGAAAAAAGATATACATCCTAAATACCATAACAATGTAAAGGTCCATTGCGCTTGTGGCAATACTTTTACTGTTGGTTCAACAAAAGAATTTATAGAAACAGAAATATGTTGCGCGTGTCATCCATTTTATACTGGAAAAGAAAAGATAATTGATGTAATGGGAAATGTAGAGAAATTCCGAAAAAGATTAGAAAAGAAAAAAGAAATAAAACCAAAAAAGATAAGGAAAAAAGAAAAAAAGAAATAAATGGAAAACATAGAAGAATTTAAACAAGAATATGATAAATTATTGAATCAACTCAGCGATCCTGAGTTGATTTCTGATTGGAAAAAACTTGAAAAATTATTAAAAAGGAAAAACTATTTAGAAGAAACACTCAACAAACAAAAAGAAATTCAAGAAATAAAAAAACAAATACAGGAAAACCAAAATATTTTATCATCACAAGAAGGAATTGAATTAGCATCATTAGCAGAAGAAGAATTAAAAGGTCTAACAGAGAAAAAAACCTTATTGGAAAAAGAGTTAGAAAATTTTTTAAACGGAAAAGTATCTGGCGACGAGTCAAATAATATTTCAAAAAAAGACGATGTTATTATAGAAATTCGGGCTGGGACAGGAGGAGATGAGGCAGGTTTATTTGTAGCTGATTTATTCAAAATGTATTCAAAGTATGCTTATTCTCAGGGATGGCAGCAAAAAATCTTAGATTCTCATCCAACAGAGGTTAAGGGGTTTAAGGAAATTGTCTTTGAACTAAAAAATGGCGACATATTCTCTAAAATTAAATATGAAGGAGGAGTTCATAGAGTTCAAAGAATTCCAAAAACAGAAAAAAGCGGCAGAATTCATACATCAACAGCCACTGTTGCCGTTTTACTCAAACCAAAAAAATCTCAAATTGAAATAGACCCCAGTGATTTAAAAATTGATACGTATAAATCCTCTGGAGCAGGCGGTCAAAATGTTAATAAAAGAATGACCGCAATAAGAATTACTCATTTGCCAAGCGGTCTTGTTGTAACATCTCAAACTCAAAGAAACCAACTGCAAAACAAAGAAAACGCTTTATCAATTTTATCAGCCCGACTTTTAGAAAAAAAAGAGCGGGAAGAACAAGCAATAATCGGAGGAAAAAGAAAAATCCAAATTGGCGAGGCAAAAAGAGCTGAAAAAATTAGAACCTATAATTTCCCTCAAGACAGAATAACCGACCATAGAATTAAAAAAAGTTGGTCAAATATTGAAGAAATTATGGAAGGAAAATTAGATAAAATTATAAAGGCAATGAATTAAGTTATGTAATAATAAATCAAGGTTTCGTGTTTCGTGTTTCGTGTTTCGTGTCTTGTGTTTCGTATTTTGTGTCTTATGCCTTGTGTTTCGTGTTTTGTATTTTGTGTTTTAGGTTTTAAATTTTAAGTTTTAGGTTTCATGTTTTAGGTTTTTACGTTTTGCAATTTGTCTACTAAAATCGACGATCGTCGATTTCGGTAGACAAGATTATTATTTAGGATTTTTTATAATTTTATTTAATTTTCCTTCTGTATTTTTTCTTCTGTACTCTTTTATGCTACAGAGAAACAAAGAAAAATAAAAAATACAGATAATTGTTCTCTGTATTTTGTCTCTTTATTTTGTCTCTTTATTTTGTCTCTGTATTTTGTTTCTGTTTTTTGTCTCTGTTTTTTGAGTTTTAATGGGTGCCTTCAATCGCATCTATGTCTTTTTGGAATCCATTTGCGGTTTTCATTACTGAATCGCCGTAAAATCGATATTTTTTATTTGTTGATCCTGAAAAATAAATCATCGCTGATCTCCATTCAGAATTATATGTGTGTTTTTTAGCTCCATAGTCCGCTAAATACAAACCAGACGCTAAAAAAGCATCTCTTATATTCCATGGGTCTGCCGCTTTTCCAGTAATACTCTTTACTCTTTTTCTATATATATTCCATGTAGATGGAATAAATTGAGCAGGTCCCATTGCTCCGCCCCAGCCATAACTCATAGGACAAGAAACAAGCGTATTTTTTGGGTCGCGATTTAATTCCTTGCAAGTGTTTAAAAAGTGAGAAATGTCTCTTTTCGGGCTCATAACACGAGAAATTGCTCTATTACTCTTAGCAACTACTCCTTTTCCTGTATTAAAATCTTTTAAGAAACATTGTCCAACATTTTTGCCAATATTTGATTCTTGATGAAGGACAGCCAGCAAAAGAGCTGGTCTAGCGCCTGTAATTTTAGAAACATATTTAGCAATTTCATATGCCTCGCCAAAAGTAGGAGCTTTTGTTGTGCCAATTAATTCAAAAATTCGTGACCTTATTGCAGATACCTTTTTTTCTGTCTCCTTTTTTTCCTTAAGCTGTTTTTGATATTCTTTTTCTGTTAATCTTAAAAAATATTCCTTGTCTTTTTTTACTTTTTCATTGTCTCGTTTTTGAAGTCCTTGAATTTTTACAGTTCTTTCTAAGTCGTCTTTTTCTTGGTCTAATAATTTTTCCTGTTTTTCAAGATAAGATTTTAAATTCTCAATATCTTCTAAAAACTCGCGATTTTTTGAACTGAGAATCTCTAAAGCTATTAAGCTGTCAAAAGAATCTGTTATATTCTCATTTGATAAAAATATTTCAACAACAGAACGCTTGTCCTCTTTATATATTGCCATTAAAATTTTTGCCAACTTCTTTTTAGATTTTTCTATTTCTAAAGAATTTTTTCCAATTGAATCTTGAGTGTCTTTAACCTGAAGCCCAAGGTCTTTGATTATCATATTTGATTCTGAAATTTGATAACCAAGAGAACGGATTGTTTTATTTAAAGTATAAATTTTATTATTAAGGGTCTTTTTTTCTTTTGCTGTTTTATTAATATCCTCTTTAATTTCAGAACTTTTATTTTCATAATATTTCTGACATTTTTCAAGAAGTTTGCGACATTCACTCTCTGAAACTTCCTTGCATTGATTTTCAATTGCCTTTATTTGACAAATTTCGTCTAAATTCTCATCTTTTGCTGCTAAAACAAAAAAACCTGATAAAAAGAAAACAAACATCAGTAAAGATAACAGGATTGTTTTAAAAAATATAAATTTATCAGTTATCATTTATCATTAATTATTTATCAATAATCATTTATCAATTATTAATAATCATTTATCAATAATCAATTATTGTTTCTTGCTGTCTATTTGTTTTCCCCCTTTCCTTCTTCTTTTTCTTCTTCTTTTTCTCTCTTCTTCTCCCCTTTCTCAACATCCTCAACTTTCTCCTCAATTGGTTTTTCTAATTCTTCTTCCACTTTTTGCTGTCGAGCAATGGAAACAACAACCTCCTCTAAGTCCCCTAAAACCTCAATATTTTCTGAAACAATCAAATCTTTAATTAAAATATCATCATCAAGAGTTTTTAATGCCTCAACATTAACCTTGATTTCTTTTGGAAGGTCTTGAGGCAATGCTTTAACCTTAACTTCTGAAATATTTTTAATCAATGTTCCTCCAAGATCTTGGACTGCCGGCGACTCTCCATCAATGACTATTGGAATCTCTGTTTCAACCTTTTCTTCTAATGAGGGCTGATAAAAATCAACATGGATTAGCTCACCGCTTAATGCGTCTTTTTTTACATCATAAATTAAAACCGAATATTTTTTCTTATCTAAGGAAAGAGAAATCAGAGACGACTCCCCTGCTTCTTTATAAATTTTTTCAAACTCTTTTAAGTCAATTTCTACTGGAATTGTTTTAATTTTTGGTCCGTATAAAACTCCAGGCAAAACGCCTTTTTCCCTAAGTATTTTTACTTTTTTACCAAGAATTTCTCGGTTTACAGCTGATAATACAAGCATATTTAAATTTTATTGTTAAGTTTTATTATTAGTTCCAAATAACTTCAATTTTTCTTCTACAATTTTCTGAACAGATTTAATTACTTTTGGAAAATATTTATAAGGAGTAATTTCTTCGGGGTTTTGTTTTAAAACCTCTCTTAATCCCTTGGTATAAGCCACCCTCAATTCTGTGTTAATATTAATTTTCACAATCCCAAATTTTATAGCTTTTTTTATATCGCTTTTTAATGTTCCAGAACCGCCGTGGAGAACCAAAAAACAGTCTTTTGTTTGGCTTTTTATTTCTTTTAATCGAGATATTCTAATTTTAGGATTTTTTCCAAAAGATTCAATGCCATGGAACGTTCCTATACCTACAGCCAAACTATCAACTCCTGTTTTTCTCACAAATTCCTCCGCTTCTTCTGGTTTTGTTAGGTCTTCTTCGTTAATCTCAAAAATTTGTTTATAAATTTTTGACGACTCTGTCCCAATACGGCCAACTTCCCCTTCAACTAAAACATTAAATTTTTTAGCGTATTTTACAACCCTTTTGGATATTTCAATATTTTCTTTTAGAGGTAGGTTTGAACCGTCAAAATGGACAGCATCATATCCAGAATCTATTGCCTTTTTAATATAGTCGAAAGACTTGCCGTGGTCAAGGTTTAAAAAAAAAGGAACGCCTGTTTTGTCTCGATACACTCTTAATAGAGCAACTGCCTGCTTTAAGCCAAGAAACTCGCTTTCTCCTTCTGATGTTCCCAAAATAATCGGGGACTTGAATTTATTTGTGGCCTTAACAATTGCTTCAAGTTGTTCAAATGTAGAAAAATTAAATTGACCAATCGCATAATGATTTTTTTGAGCGCGCTTGAGAATTTTTTTTAAATCTGAATCAGGCATAATTTAACTTCTTTATTTTTATTTTTTTTCCACTCCGTTGTTCTTCTTTTTTTTCTAATAATCCCTCTTTTGCCCCGCGTTTCTTTAAACAAGAAATAGCGTTAGCAATTGCCAAACCAATTGAGTATTCAATGTCTTCGCTTTGCATAAAACCAGATAAAAATCCGCTTCCAAAAGCGTCTCCCGCGCCTGTTTTATCTACTGCTTTTGTTCTCGGAGGCAAAACAGAAAAAATATTATTATCTTTGGCTAAAAAAATTTTATTCTTTCCGTTGGTTATTATCAAAATTCCAGAAAAAAACTTTTTTATTTTAGAAATCAATTCGTCCTCACTTGCTTCAAAATCTTTAACTAATATGCGCGCCTCTTCTAAATTTAAAAATAAAATATCCGTTTTTTTTAAAATTAGTTTTAATGTTTTTCTATTCATTTTCAACTGGGAATTTCCGGGATTTACAAACACTTTAATTTTATTTTTATTTGCCCAATCAACTATTTTCTTAAAACAAGGTATCCATTGTCCTGCCAAGGGAGCCAAGTAAACCCATTTTGTTTTCTTTAGGTCTGACCAAGAAAGATTTTCTTCAAGCTCGTTTGACGCTCCCTTATAAGCCAAAATTGTTCTTTCTTTTGGAGTAGAGAAAATTATTGATAAATTTGACGGTTTTTTTTCAGTCCTAAAAACAAATTTTGTCTCAATTTTTTTTTCTTTAAGTTCTCTTAAAATATCTTCGCCCGCCCAATCCCTGCTAACTGTCCCGCAATAAGCTGTTTTAAATCCCTGCATTGCAAAACTTGTCGCTGTATTAGCTCCTCCTCCGCCAGAATGAAAATAAACATCTTTTATATCAATTTTTAGCCCAAAAGGCAGTAGAATTTTTAGTTCAGACGATTTAACGCCAGAATCCTTAACTAAGAATTCTTTTGTATTCAAAAATATGTCTTTTGTGGCAGAGCCAAAAGTAATAACATCAAACATAAAATATAAAATGCTAATCTATAAATTTTAAGTTTATTTACCAACCACTCATATTAATATATAGATTGGCATTATTTGGATTTCTTTGCTAAAGATAGAATTGTTTTTATTACTGTGTCAGGACTTAATGACATACTTTCTATGCCCTTTTCCATCAAAAATTCAGCAAATTTTGGATAATCGCTTGGCGCTTGCCCGCAAATCCCGCAATACTTTTTCTTTTTTTTACACGAATAAATAACCCTTTGAAGCATTTCTTTAATAGTATCGTCCCTTTCGTCAGAAATATGAGTAATATTAGCGTTGTCCCTATCTATTCCCAACGACAATTGTGTTAAATCATTGCTTCCGATGCTAAAACCGTCAAAAATTTCTAAGAATTTGTCTGCTAAGATAACATTGGAAGGAATTTCGCACATTACATAAACCCTAAGCCCATCCTTGCCTTGTTCAAGTCCGTATTTTTTCATTAATTTAATCACCTTTTTCCCTTCTTCAACTGTTCTGCAAAATGGAATCATCATTACTATATTTTTTAAACCAAAGACCTCTCTCGCTTTTTTCATAGCCTTGCATTCCATGCCAAAAGCAGGTTCAAACTTGCTGTCATAATAACGAGAAGCGCCTCTCCACCCCAACATTGGATTACTTTCTTTCGGCTCAAATAACTCTCCGCCGATTAGTCCTCTATACTCGTTTGTTTTAAAATCACTAAATCTGACAATAACATCTTTCGGATAAAAAGCTGAAGCAATAACAGCAACACCCTCGCTTAATTTGTCAATAAAAAATTGCTTTTTATCCTTGTACCCAAGAGTAATATCATCAATTTGCTTAACAATGTTTTGAATTTCAGAATTTTGGATATTAAATTTATTTGGAGCTTGAGTCTTGGAATTTAGTGATTTAAGCTCTTTATAATGATAAAGCGCAAGCGGATGGATGCGAATCTTTTCACTGATTATAAATTCTTCTCTTGCCAACCCTACTCCGTCCTGTGGCAAAAACGATGATTTAAACGCAATGTCCGGAACCGCTAAATTAATCATTATTTTTGTTTTTAATTTTGGTATTTTCTTAAGATTATATTTCTTGACCACAAAAGGAACATCTCCTTGAAATATCTTTCCATTCAATCCTTGAGAGCAATCAACAGTAACTACTTCATTGTCTTTTAATATTTCGGTTGCGCTTTTAGTTCCAACCAAACAGGGAATTCCGAGTTCTCGACTTACTATGGCGGCATGACAGCTCCTTGAACCCTCATCTGTAATTATCGCCGAAGCAATTTTCATTATTGGAACCCAATCAGGGTCTGTCATTTTTGTCACCAAAATTTCTCCTTTTCTAAATTTTTTCAATTTTGAAACAGAAAATATTTTTTTAACCTTACCAACTGCTATTTTATTTCCAACAGCAACACCTGTTAAAATTGGAGAAATTTGTTTGCTGGATTTTAACTGACACTCTTCATAGTAATTTTTGCTTTCCTCTTTACTATGGATTGTTTCCGGCCTTGCCTGAACAATAAAAAGTTTGTTGGTTTTTCCATCCTTAGCCCACTCCATATCCATTGGCATCCATTTGCCCATTTTTTCCGAATAATGTTTTTCAATTATATCCGCCCATTTAGAGAGTGTTAAAATTTCCTTGTCTGTTAAACAAAATTTTATCTGGTCTTTTGCGGATATTTCTTGTTTTTTAATTCCTCCTTTTTTATTATAAACAAATTTTTGCTCTTTCTTTCCAAGATTTTTTGAAATAATTGCTGGATACCCTTTTCTTAGCATTGGCTTAAAAATATAAAATTCATCCGGGGTAACCCCTCCCTGAACAATCATTTCACCCAAGCCATAACTTCCATTAATTAAAATAACATCCTTAAAGCCAGATTCTGTATCCAAGGAAAACATTACTCCAGAAGAAGCTATGTCAGACCTTACCATTTTTTGAATTCCTACTGACAGGGCAACATCAAGTTGATTAAAATTATTTTGAACTCTATAAAAAATCGCTCTATCAGTGAATAAAGATGACAAACATTTTTTTACTGCATTTATTAGCTCTCTGTCCCCCCTTACATTAAGATATGTGGAATACTGCCCAGCAAAAGACGCTCCAGGCAAATCCTCCGCTGTTGCCGATGTTCTCACTGCAACATCAGTAAACTTTTCTTTATATTCTTTTGAAAGTTTATGATAACTTTCTAAGATTTCTTTTTCTAAATCTTTAGGAATTGAATTTCTTAAAATTAATTTTCTTACCTTTTTTCCCCTTTCCTGAAGATTTTTAATATTGTCAACATCTAAATCGCTAAAAATTATTTTGATTTTGTCTGTTAATTTTTTATTATTCATAAAATGCCAAAAAGCAAAGGATGTTGTGGCAAAACCATTCGGAACACTTACCCCCTTTTTAGAAAGATTTGACACCATCTCTCCTAAAGACGCATTTTTTCCTCCAACCAAGCCAACATCTTCTTTGTTGACTTCTTTGAACCAAAGAATATATTTTTTATTTTTTTTCATACTATTTTTTGATTAAACTTCTTATTGCTAAAACCGCTCTTTGGGGCTCTAAATAATTAGGAATGTGATTTTTTTCTAAAATTTCTATGCCTTGATTAGTATATTTTCCTCCCATAAAACAACAGATAATCGGTTTTTTGGGATATTTCCTTTTTAGCTCTTTTATTATTTTAGCATTTTCTTCTACCTCTGTCATTATCTGCAATGTCTGGATTACCAGAAGACCATAGATATTTTTTTGTTCTAAAAGAGCTTCTATCCCAGCCTTATAACGAGAAGACAAGGCATCGCCGACTATATCTAATGGATTTCTTTTAGAGTAAGCAGGGTGCATTAGATTGGGCTTGTCTAATTTCTGAATCGTGTCCCTGCTTAATCGGGGTAAATTAATTTTCGATTTATCACAATAATCTGTCGCAAGCACGCCACAACCGCCACCATTTGTTATTATGCCAATTCCATTTTTACATTTTGGCTGCCAAGCCAACGCCTTAGAAACATTAAAAAGTTCTTCAACGGAATCTAATTCAATAATACCTGCTTGCTTAAAAGCGGCTGAATATATTTCAGCAGAACCGCTTAAAGAAGCTGTATGGGTTAAAGCAGCCCTTTGGCCAGCTTTTGTCTTGCCTGCTTTTAATACTAAAATCGGTTTTACTTTGGAGACCTCTTTTGCCGTGTTAATAAACTTTCTTCCATCTTTTATTCCCTCTAAATAAAGAACAATCACTTTTGTCTCTTTATCGTTTTTTAAAAATTTCAAAAAATCATTTAAGTCCAAATCCGCCTCATTGCCATAAGAAATTATTGTTGAAAACCCATAATATTCCAACAAATTTCTATCTATTACAGAATCTATTAAAGCTCCTGATTGTGAGACAAAAGCAATCTCTCCTTTTTTTGGAAGACCTGGGGCAAAGGAGGCGTTTAAATCTACTGATGGACGAATAATTCCCAAACAGTTTGGACCAAGAAGCGGAACATTCGCTTTTTTAACAATTTTTGCAACCTTATCCTGCAGTTCTTTCCCTTCCCTGTCTTTTTCCGCAAATCCAGCAGAAATAATAATTATTCCTCCAACCTTTTTTTCACAGCATTCTTTAACAATATTAGGAACAATTTTAGCTGGGACAGCGATTATTGCTAAGTCAATTGATTCCAAAACAGATCCAATAGACGAAATACATTTAATTCCTAAAATTTCTTTTTTATAAGGATTAATGGCAAAAATTTTTCTTTTTTTGGCTGATTTTAAAATATTTTCCATTAACCCCCAGCCAACAGAATTTATCTGATTAGAAGCGCCAATTACGGCTATATTTTTTGGATTAAACATCCTGTCTAATTTTTTTATTTTTTGATTCATATTATAAATTCTTTGAATTAAGAAATTGGTTTTAAAACTCAGAGAAGAAGTCTTTTTAGCATCGGGCTGGCTGTTGGTTTGGCGCGCTAAAAAGATTTCTTATCTGAATTTTTTTACTAAATAGCGCATTTCGTAATTCAAAGTAATTATACTAAAAATCTTGCGTCAACGACTAACGCCTCTTTTCCATTAGCAATAATCGGATTAAAATCAATTTCTTTTATCTCTTTTTCCAAAAGTGAAAGCTTGGAAAGTATTGTTATTGTTTCTGTTATTTTCTCAATGGATACTTGTTTTTGATTTCTATGTCCTTTTAAAAGTTTATATCCCTTTAATTCTTCTAACATCTTTCTTGCTTCTCTTTTTGAAACCGGGCAAACCCTGAAAGCAACATCTTTTAAAACTTCAATAAAAATTCCTCCTATCCCAACCATTAAAACAGGTCCAAACGTTGAATCTCTTTTCATTCCAACAACAATTTCTTTTCCTTTCATTTGTTTTTGGATTAAAATACCATCTATTTTGGCTTTTGGTTTTACTTTCTTAACAGATGATAAAATTTCGTTCCATGATTTTTCTAATTCCTTTTTATTTTCAATGCCAATCCTGACTCCGTTAACATCTGTTTTGTGAGTAATATTTGGAGATGAAATTTTTAAAACAACCGGATACCCAATTGTTTTGGCAAAATTTAAGCCTTCCTTTTTTGTTTTTGCCAATTTTGCCTCAAGAATTTGAATATTGTATTTGAATAATAATTCTTTTGTTTGAGAAAAATTTAAAAAAGGCATATTAAGTTTCAAGTAATTTTATTTTTTTATTGTATCTGTATTATACCTAAAATTTGCAAATAAAAAAATGTCTAAAACAGATTCAGACATCTTTTTTGATTCCGTTTACAACCCATTAAATATATTATTATTTTTTGCCAATATACTCGGCAAGCTCCGCTAATCTTGTCGCATACGCCCACTCATTGTCATACCATGCAAGGATTTTTATTAAATTGCCTTTTGTTCTTGCCATATTGGAATCAATAATGCAAGAAAAAGGATTACCCTTATAATCAGTGGAGACCAATGGAGCGTCTTCTACTTTTAGAATTCTATTTAATTTTTTTGTTTTGGACGCTTTTCTAAAAACATTGATTAATTCCTTGCCTGTAATCTCTTTCTTGAGTTCAACTACTACATCAATAATTGAAACAACCGGATTCGGAACCCTAATGGCAATTCCATCTAATTTTCCTTTTATTTCAGGAATACATTTTTCCACCGCCTTTGCAGCTCCTGTTGTTGTTGGAACAATATTTATAGCGGCCGCTCTCGCTCTTCTTAAATCCTTGTGCGGCAAGTCCAAAATTCTTTGATTCGTGGTATAACTATGAACAGTTGTAAAAAGCCCTTTTTTCATTCCAATCTTGTTGTTTATAATTTTGACTAAAGGAGCAACGCAATTTGTAGTACAGGAACCCATAGAAATAATTTCGTCTTTCTTTGGATTATATTTTTCTTCATTTACCCCTAAAACATATAGAGGAATTTCTTCGCTTGATGATGGAGCTGAAATAATTACTTTTTTTGCTCCGGCTTTTAAGTGTTTTTCAGCTCCTTGACTACTTCTAAAAACACCAGTGCACTCCAATACAATATCAATTTTCATTTCTCCCCAAGGTAGATTTTCTGGTTGAGTTTCAGAAAAAATTTTAATTTTTTTGTTGTTAACAATAATGCTATCCCCTTCAAAACTAACTGATTTATTATAAACACCAAAACAAGAGTCATATTTTAATAAATGAGCCAATGTTTTTGGGTCTGTTAGGTCGTTAATTACAGATACATCTAAGTCAGGATGATTTTCTAAAATATTTTTAAAAGCTATTCTGCCAATTCTTCCAAAACCATTTATAGCAACTTTAATCATAAATAACTAAACAGGAAAATTAATTTTTAGAACTATCCGCAAGCAAAATTACTTGGCATCTCTTTTAATAAGAATTTTGCCGAAGATAGAAGCAAACTTGCCGCTAAAGTAAACGGGTATGTTCTAAAAATAGCTTCCCGAAGATTTTAAAATTATCTATTTTTAATCTCTATGTTTTAATATTTAACGATTTGCAAATTTTTTCTCTATCAAAGCCAACAATAAACTCTTTATCTATCGCAAGGACTGGTAATCCAATCTGACCAGAACCGTTAATCATATCCTGTCTCGCCTGTTTGTTTTTAGAAATATCAATACTTTGAAATAAGATATTATTTTTTTCTAAAAACTTTTTCAAGGTTAGACAATAAGCGCAACTTGGATTAAAAAAGAGACGGATTTTTCTCATAAAATTTTTATTTATTTGAAAGTTTTTCTAAAAAGCAATGTTGCGCCGAGCGCTCCGGCAAAATTCCCAAGTTTGGTTATCTTTATTTTAACATATTTTCTGCTTACAGGAGAACCAATATTTTTTTGAATTTCCTTTTTTATTATTTCTAAAAAAAACTTATGGGCTTTTGATATACCTCCTCCAATAACAATCACTTCCGGGTCAAAAATATTAATAATATCAGAAATTCCTATTCCCAAATATCTCCCATATTCATTATATGCCTTTATGGCTTTTACGCTTCCCTTTTCAGCCAATTCTTTTGCTTTTTTAGCATTTTTTAGGTCCTTTTTAATAAAAAACTTTTCTGAACAACAATCTTCAAAAGTATAATTATTTTTTTTATCCAGATTAATTGTCATATATCCAATCTCGCCGGCAGAACCAAACGCTCCATAATAAATAGAACTATTAAAAAATATTCCTCCGCCAACCCCGCTCCCAAGCGTTATCCCAATAACCGCATCCGCTCCAATTCCAGCTCCAAGTATTGCTTCTCCAAGAGTAAAACAGTTAGCGTCGTTTTCAATAATAGTTTTTATTTTAAATTTTCCTTCAATAATTTTACCTAATTCACAATTTTTTAAACAAGCTAAATTTGTGGGATTTAAAATTGTACTTCTATTTTTGCTTAGTGTTGATGGGACTGCAATTCCAATCCCAGAAACCTGTTCAAGGTTTAAAGTTGAATAAATTTCTTTTTCTAATTTTTCAATTATCTCATTTTTTATTTTAGGTGTTAAAAAACTTTTTTTCCTAAAAACTTTTTTGTTTTTCAAAAAAACAAATTTCGTTTTTGACGCTCCTATGTCAATGCCAATAAAATTCATTATTTTAATAATTACTCACTAATTATTTATAATTGATAAATGATAAGTGATAAGTGATAAGTGGTTTCTTAATGATTTAATTGCATTCTTCGGGCGCATTATTAAATCCAGAGCAAATCCCTTTTTTATATCCTTCCAAATCTCTCTTTCCATCATAAACCATACCATTTATCACCAATGTTGGACAACCAGAAATAGCTATTTCTTCCTGCGATTGGTGGTTAGTTACATCCTGAACAGAATATTTAATTTTGCTAAATTCTATTTCTTTATCTAATAAACTATTTCCTTCTTTTTCTTGACAATCCTTAATTTTTTCAACATCAATCTCTAATAATTCAGCTATTTCTTCCCATTTTTCATCAACGTTTTCAGAATTTGTTTCATTATTTATCTTGTCTAAAAAATCCCAAAATTTATCTTTTTGATATTTTTGAACGCAAATTTCTCTTAAGTCCTGATGAAGTTCCCCGTCTCCATGCAAAGAACTGTATTTGCCATCATTGGACTTAGAAACAATATAATGAAGATTAATGTTTATTTTGTCTTTTAAAAGTTCAGAAACCCCCTTAATAGATTCTTCTGCTTGTTGTCCATATGGGCAAAAAGCCATTACAAACAAATCAACTTTCGGAATATCTATTTTAGGAATATCTCTTTTTGGAAGCGGTTTTAAATCAATAAATTGAGTGAATAAAAATTTTCCGTTTTTGGTTGCGTAAACAAGCTCTTCATTTCCATTAATATTAAAGATAATTTTATAAACGCCATTTTCTTCTTTAGAGTTTGCTAAAGAAATAGTATCGCTCTCTTTCAAAAATTTTTCCTTGATATACTCTATTGTATCTTCTGCCACTTGTTGAATATTTAATTCTTGATTTTTATCTAATGTTGCCTGGTTTTTTTGATAACCCCAAAAAAGGATTGCTCCTGCAATCAAAACGCAAATAATAATTATTCCCACTAATATCGTATTTTTTTTCATAATTTTTTTATAATTTAATATGTTGTTAATATTGTCTTTTATCTTTTTTTTAAAGAATCTTTTTATTTTTTAATTTTAATGAATCATAAAATTCGTATTTTATTATGCCTGCATAGGGTATTTCTACGTTAATTATATGCCTATCAGGTATTTTTTCAATATATTTTACAAGCGACCTTAACGCATTATGACTGGCAACAATTAAAACATTTTTTCCTTGATTTATGTCTTTCTCTATATATTTACAATAAAAAGGAATTGTTCTTTTGAATGTATCACTTAGGCTTTCTCCGTTTGGAGGATTGTTTTCAAATCCTCTGCGCCAAAGATGGGTTTTTTCTTTTCCGTATTTTTTCATTATATCTTTTTTCTTTTCTCCTTGCAATTTTCCATAATATCTTTCATTCAAACTTTCTGAAATATAAACAGGAAAATAATTTTTATTTATCTCCTTAAAATTTCCCCATTTATTCATTTTATTATTATCAAGATAAGTAAAAATAGGATATTTTTTAGTATAATTCAAAATTTTTAAGACACTTTCCTGATTTCTAAACAATGGAGAGGAGTAAATTTTATCAATCTTAAATTTAAATATTGTTTTGGAAATTGCTTTTGTTTTATTAATGTTGTCTTTAGCCAAAGGCACATCTACCCATCCCGTAAACCTGTTTTCTAAATTCCATTGTGATTTAAGATGTCTTAATAAAATTAATTTAGCCATATAGAATTAATTATTGATTATTGATTATTGATTAATGATTAATGATTAATGATTAACTCCTCTATTCTCAAAAGCCGATTATATTTTGTTATTCTCTCTCCTCTAGCAGGAGCTCCTGCTTTAATAAAATTAGCTCCTAAACCTACCGCCAAATCAGCAATAAAATCATCATTAGTTTCTCCAGAACGATGAGAAACAATAGTTTTCCAACCATAACTTTGAGCTAAATGAGCT
>JAYELF010000021.1:0-3841 GCA_034717275.1 Patescibacteria group bacterium | reverse complement strand
ACGTGTGGGGCTACTTTTTATGCACCTCGTCAGGCATGGGTGGATTGGGTAAAATGGGGAGAAGGAAGCTGGGAAAACGATGATTTTGAAATAAAGCCAGAAGATATTTTTTGGAGTGATGGTTTTGAAGGAATAGAAGATCCTGATACGGAAGAAACAGTATTTTTTGATGATTTTGAAATTGTAGACAAAGCAGAAGGATATATTATATCAGAATTGATTAAGCCGGTCCCTGGGGATATAATTTCTAAGTTATCAGAATGGTCAGCTCTGTGGACGAAAGAAAACATCTATCATAATACAGATATCAGTTATTCTATTTTAGACGAAAATGAGAGTTTAATTTGTAATGTTAGAATATATGGAGAAAGCATTGAAGGAGAAAACCAAATCCTTTCTTTTGATTTGAATGGGACTCCTTGCGATATTGATTCGGGAAATTATCGGGCAGTTAAGTTAAGAGCTGACCTTATAACACGAACTCCTTATAAAACGCCGTCTTTGGATTATTGGAAAATAACATATCTTGCAGACCTTACTCCTCCCTATGTTGATATTTCAAGAAGCCCGACAGATGTTTATAAAAATGATGACCTAACATTAACCTCTACTGCTTACGATGTTGACCCAAACCAAACAGGTATTTCTTCTCATAAAATTGAATATCGCATTAATGGAGGAGAATGGCAGACAGCTGGTCAATGGTCAGAAGGAGGAACGCATTCAGCAATAGTTGATTCAAGTGAATACAACACAGATGACGTGGTAGAATATAAAGCTACGGCATGGGATGGAGTTTATAATAAAAGTGAAACTCCAATAGAGTCATTCACAGTTCTTAATCATCCCCCAGTAGCAGGTATGAGTTGCGAAAATGCGTGTTGCGGGTATAGTTGTGAAGAAACATACCCATTAAATGGTGGAAGCCCATCACCTGTTCATGAACTCCCGGGATGCGAGTGTAATGGTATATGGACAACCTACAATGGAGATGGTGTGGTTTTTAAAATTCATAATGATTCTGTTGATTTAGATGGAGATATTGATATTTCAACTTCTACATGGTCTATTATTGGAAGTTCAATCTCTTATGTTTATAAGGGAAAGTATGATATGACTATGCCTAAAATTGGAATTTCTCCTGGGAATTATACAATAGAACTTGAGGTTGAAGATAATGATGGAGCAACAAGCAGTGTTTCTCATCCAATAACATTAAAGCAAGACATTATTGCTGGATTTGAATGTTGTTTAAGCGATTCAATAAATCCTTCAGATTGGCAGGCCTGTGAGGATATTAATCCATCTCAAGGAGATATAGTTTATTTTAGAGACAATCTTCTTACTCCACACGAGAATTCTTCTCCGTCAGACACGAGTTCCATTGTCTCTCGCAAATGGAGAAAAAAAGTAAGTGGTAGTTGGATAGAAATTAATTTAAATAGTAGCTTTGTAACCACGACTGTTGACGAAATCTCAAATGATATTTTACTTATTGTTAAAGATAATACGCCAGGAGCTCCTCCTGGGAGAGAGGGTTGCGTAACACATAGAATTAGCACTGGATTTACTTTTCCGAAATATAAAGAGATATCCCCCTTTATTAGTTTAAGAGATGTGGATATTTCTTCAGCTATAGGTTTTTTCAGAAATATTTTTGAAATTTAGAGTAATTGCGTTAAAACAATTTTATTAAAAAGAAATCAGGCAAATGCCTGATTTCTTTTGGTCAAGACCCGCCCTTGACTAATTGAGTCAACCGTATTAGTGAAAAAACATTATCTTAAACTTTACAAATTTAGGGATTTTTGGTATCTTTAAATCAGATATAATAATAAATATAGAATTTTGATTTTTAACATAAAATAAACAATATTTACAATATGTTAGACCGTCAATATTTCTGTCAAAAATATGAATCAACTCATTCTATTAATATTAGGCCTGTTTGTTTTGTCTATAGGGACAACATTGGGCTACTACGCTCGCCAGTCAATTGCCAGGCGAAACTATAAAACATTAGAAGCGAAAATTCAGAAAAAAGTAGATAAAGCCCAGCAAGAATCTAAAACGATTTTAGAGGAAGCTCATGAAAAAGCAAAGAGATTAATTGAGAGAACCAAGGGAGAAGAAAACCAGAGAAGGGGTCATATCCTAAAAACAGAGAGAGTTTTATTAAGAAGAGAAAACATATTGGATAATAAAATATCTGATTTTGAGAAAAGGGAGAACACTCTTGAACAAAAAGTCAAAGAACTTAGAAAAATTAAGCAAACATTAGAAAGATTAAAAGAAGAATCATTGGAAAAAATAGAGAAAATAGCTGAACTTTCCAAAGAAGAAGCAAAAAAAGAATTGTTAAAAGAAACGGAAAAAACATATCAAAATGATTTATTAGAAAAAATAAGAAAATTAGAAAAAGAGCAGGATGAAGAAATTGACAAAAAGGCAAAGGAAATAATTGCTTTATCTATCCAAAGGTGCGCTATTTCTCAAGCGCAGGATATAACCACAAGCACTGTCTCTTTGCCGTCAGATGAAATCAAGGGAAGAATTATTGGCAAGGAAGGCAGGAATATTAGAACATTGGAAAGATTAACGGGAACAGAGGTGATAGTTGATGAAACTCCGGAAACAGTTATCATATCTTCTTTTGACCCAATCAGGAGAGAGATTGCTAAAATTTCTTTGGAAAAGCTAATTAAAGATGGAAGAATTCAGCCAGCCAGAATAGAAGAAGTTGTTCAAAAGAGCAAGGAAGAAGTGATATCTCAAACAAAAAAGGCAGGAGAACAAGCCGTGTATGATACTGGATTTATTGGACTTAATCCCAAACTTATTCAGATATTAGGGCGTCTTCGTTTTAGAACCAGTTATGGCCAAAATGTTTTATTACATTCAATAGAGGTTTCTCATTTAGCGGGGATGTTAGCTTCGGAATTAGGAGCAAATGTTAATGTTGCCAAAAAAGCCGGACTTTTACATGATGTTGGCAAAGCAATTGACCATCAGGTTGAGGGGTCTCATGTTGACATTGGCATTAAAATTTTGGAAAAATTTGGCATAGAAAAAGAAGTTATTGACGCTATGAAATCGCATCATGAAGAATATCCCTACGAAAGTTTGGAGGCAAGGATAGTTCAGACCGCTGACCAAATTTCTGGAGCCAGACCAGGAGCCAGAAAAGACACATTAGAACATTACCTCAAAAGACTGGGGGAATTAGAGGCAATCGCAACATCTTTTTCAGGAATTGATAAAGCGTACGCTATTCAGGCTGGCAGAGAAATTAGAGTTTTTGTAAGACCAGAAGAGATAGATGATTTATCCGCGCATAAACTGGCTCGAAGTATTGCCGACAAGATAGAAAAAGAATTGAGGTATCCAGGAGAAATAAAGGTAAATGTTATTAGAGAAAATAGAACAATAGAATACGCGAGATAATTTTTTTTACCCCTTTTTAAGGGATATTTAAAAAAGCAAAAAATAGCCGACATTCGGCTATTTTTTTATTAAAAATAGGTGAATTTACTAAAAAAACAGCGCATTTGCTTGTTTTTTATTTTAAAATTAGTAATATTACAAATACTATAAAAGAAGCGGATTTACGAAGAATAATTTTTTGCTAAAAATTATTATTAAAATTATGGAAAAATGGCATTAAGGTTTCTAATGTAAGTAAATAAATTTAAAAAAATCAATGGAAAAAGCGTTTTTTAGAAAAAAAGAATGGACAAACTCGGAAATAACGATTTTAATGAAATCGTTAAAAGAGGTGTTTCCTAGGGAAAAAGCAGTATTTATTAAAAAAGAAAAAATATGGAAAAAAGTAAAATCTTGT
>JAYELF010000020.1:0-3954 GCA_034717275.1 Patescibacteria group bacterium | reverse complement strand
TAGAGAAAATTTTTCTGTTTTGCTCGCCGAAGCAGAGCGAAGGCGAGCGGAAACGCTGGACGAGAAATTCGCAGATTGAATTTCTGCCCGCTCGCCACAGGCGAGCGGGCAATCAGTCAAAATTTTGCTCAAAATAAGTTCGTTCTGTGTTTAGTAAGTCCTGCTATTAGAATTTTAGATATCGTAAAATTTGCAAAGCGAAGATTTTATTGGTATAAATTACTATATGATGAGAAAACAAAAACTTATTATTGCTATTATTGTTCTTTTATCTGTTGCTATTGGTCTATTTTTCATTTTTTCTTCTAAGAAAAATGGCGAGTATGCTCTTTATGAGGTAACTAAGAATACAGTTAGGCAAGAGATATCTGAAACAGGAGTGGTTAAAAGAGGAGAAAAAATTTCTTTAAGTTTTAAAAGTATGGGCAGAATAAAAGAGGTTTTTGTAAAGACAGGAGACAAAGTTAAAATTGGGGAGTATTTGGCAAAAATAGATAATACGCAAACATATCTTCAGCTTCAGGAAGCTATCGCTAATCTGGATTTAGCAAAAGCTAATTTATCTAAACTTTTGTCTGGAGCCAGCAAGGAGGAAATTCAAATATCTCAAACAAAGGTTTGTAATGCCGAAAATACTCTAAAAAGTAAAAATAGGGAATTGGAAAATATTAGAGCAGACGCTATTCAGGACTTAGAAAGCGCTTACGAAGACGCTTTTAATGCTTTAGATGATTCTTATTTAAAATCATATAATGCACAAAATATAGTAGATTCAATTCAAAGAAGTTATTTTATTGATAATGACCAGTCCGGAATTAGCGTAAGAGAAAATAGAGATAAAATTAAAAAATCAGTTTCTCAAATTAAATTCTATCTTAATAAAGCAAGGACATCTCCCGAAGAGGAGAATATAGATACATCTTTATATCAAACAAAACAAGAATTATTTAATATTTTTAGCGCTTTAGAAGTTATTCGAGAAGTTTGTGAGGAACCGCTTTATCGAAATAAAGTATCTTCAATTGACAAAACAAATTTAGATACCCATAGAAGTTATATTAATACTGCTTATAGCGGTCTTGTTGACGATATACAAAGTATTTCATTGATTAGAATTGCCAACACAACCAATATTAGCGTTGCTGAAAATTATGTTGTTTCTGCTCAAGACGCTCTTCAATCTGCTAAAGACAATCTTGCTTTAATTATCGCTGAACCGAGAGAAGAAGATATTAGCTTGCATCAAGCTAAGGTTAAAAGCGCTCAAGCCAGAAAAGGCGTATTAGAAAGTCAGATGAGAGATACCGTTTTAAGAAGTCCAATTGTTGGCGAGGTTATTAAAATAGAAAAATTTGCAGGAGAAATAGTTCAGCCCTCTGTTTCTGTTATTTCTATTTTACCGCAAGAGCCATTAAAAATAGAAGTTGATATTTATGAAGAAGATGTGGTGAAGATGAAAATAGGTAATCCAGTAGAAATTTCTTTGGTTGCTTTTCCGGAAAAAACGTTTAATGGTAATGTAATTTTTATAGATCCATCTGAAGAATTAATAGACGGAGTTGTATATTATAAAGTAACTATTAATTTTAAAGAAACGCAAATAAACACTAAACCGGGAATGAGCGCTGACGTAGTCATTATTATTGATTCAAAAGAAGATGTTTTATGCGTGTCAGAAGACGCTTTGATATTTGATGGAGAAAAGCCAGTAATTAAAGTATTAAATAATGGCAATATTGAGAGAAGAGAAGTTGAAATTGGCTTAAGGGGCAGTAATGATATGGTAGAAATTATTTCTGGGTTGAATCAAGGAGAACAAGTGATTATTGATTAACCATAAAGCAAATGTCAATTATTCGCTTAGAAAATGTTTGGAAAATTTACAAATTAGGGAAGACAGAAGTGTCTGCCCTTCGGGGCGTAAACCTGGAGATTTCTCCGGGTTCTTTTGTAACTATTATGGGTCCTAGTGGTTCAGGCAAAACAACTGTTTTAAATATGGTTGGATGTTTAGATGTTCCAACTAAGGGTAAAATATTTCTGGACGAAGAAAATATTTCTTTATTTTCAGAAGATAAACTTTCTCAAGTCAGAGGTAAAAAAATCGGTTTTGTTTTTCAGCAGTTTAATATACTTAACAATCTTAGCGCTTTAGAAAATGTAATGCTTCCTATGATTTTTCAGGGAATTTCTGAGAAAGAGAGAAAACAAAGAGGAGAATATCTTTTATCATTGGTAGATTTAAAAGAAAGAATGAATCATCAACCATCAGAGCTTTCAGGAGGAGAACGGCAAAGAGTGTCTATTGCAAGAGCATTTGCTAATAAGCCAAAATTAGTCATAGCAGATGAGCCTACTGGAAATCTGGACTCTACTTCTGGCAAAAAGGTAATGAATTTATTGACCAAATTTCATCAAGAGGAGAAGGGGACTATTGTGGTTGTTACGCACGACCCGCTTATTGCTAAATACAGCGATGAGATTTTTTATATTAAAGATGGGCAGATTGTTCGCAATCACTCTCAAGCTAAAAAAGTTTTATGGAATTAATTTATAGATCTACAAATATTTTAATGTTTTATTTAAGTAAATTATAAAAATTATTTTATTGTAAATAAAAATGTCTAATCTTCCAAAAGAATATTTTAAAATTGCAATTAGGAATATAAGAAGCAGAAAGCTTAGGAGCTGGCTGACGGTTTTTGGAATAGTAGTTGGTGTTTTTTTAGTAGTTACTCTTATTTCTTTGAGTGGAGGCGTCAAAAATGCTATATTGAAACAACTGAATGCTTTGGGAGGGGATGTGATTTTTGTTCTTCCTGGAGCAATAGACAACCCAATGATGACTTTTCTTGGAGGTCAGGAATTAAGTGAAAAAGATATCAGAACTATAAAAAAAGTAGAAGGAGTGGATATTATTTTGCCAATGAGTTATAAGAGCAAAATAATGCGATATAAAGAAGAGCAAAAATCGGTTTTTTTAACTGGAATTCCTTGGGACGAAGGAATAGAAGTTTTGAGTAATTTTCAGGGATGGAGTTTAGCAGAGGGCTCTTGGCCTCGTCCTGGAAAGAGAGAATTGATTATTGGGAGCGTAGTAGCCAAAGAAGATTTTTTTGGAAAAAGAGTAAAAGCTGGCGATGAGGCAAGTATTGGAGGCAAAACATTCAAAATTGTTGGAATCTTGAATTCTTTGGGAAGCAAAAGTGACGATACAGCGGTTTATTTAGACAGGAAAATTTTTCAGCAAATAACAGGAGAAAGAGAGGGGGGAGCTCAATCTATAATGGTTAAGGTTGAGGAAGGATTTTCCGTTGATAAGGTTGCAAAAGACATAGAGGAAGAATTGGAAAAAGTTAGAAAAAGAAAAAGAGGCGAAGGAGGTTCTGACTTTTCAGTACTAACATCAGAAAAGATGGGAGGGATAGTAGGGCAAATAATGGGATTAATTGAGTTGGTGGTAGTGATTTTAGCAGGAATTGCTATTTTAGTTGGAGGTATAGGAATAATGAATAGTATGTTTACAGCGGTTAGAGAGCGAACAAGAGAGATAGGTGTATTAAAAGCAATTGGCGCTAAAAATTCAGGCGTGATTTCTATTATTTTGATAGAATCAGGGATTATTGGCTTAGCAGGTGGAGTGGGAGGAATAGCCCTTGGTTTTATGGTAGCTAAACTAATAGAGATTTATGGCAATACACAGGCATCATTTTACCTAGAAGCATATCTGCCTATTTCATTAATTGTTTTTACTTTGGCTTTTTCATTTTTAATTGGTTGTTTTGCCGGTTATATTCCCGCTCGTCAAGCAGCCAAATTAAAGCCAACAGAAGCTCTTAGAGCGTATGATTAATCAATCATCAATCTTGCAGAGATCGGGTCTCTGTAATTTGCGCAGGTCGGACCTGCCAAGTTTGGAGGGAGAGCGGGTCTCCCCTGATTTATCAATAATCA
>JAYELF010000019.1:0-4073 GCA_034717275.1 Patescibacteria group bacterium | reverse complement strand
CACGCCCTCAAGGGCGTCCTCTCGGACAAGGGCCTCAACACCGCCGTGGGTGACGAGGGCGGCTACAATCAAGGATTTTTCTCTTATTGGAACAGAGATAGTTTCTTCTATTTCGCAAGCGGCAATTTCTAAAATTTCTTTTTGAAAATCAATAGATTTATTTTCTTTAAAATGCGGTTCGTTTTGAAGAATAAATAGATATTTATCAATAATTTTTTGGACTTCTTGGATTTTTGATTCATCAATGGTGTCATTTGGAAAATACCCCCCTCTAATTAATTCACAGATAAATGATTCGGCTATTTTTTTATCTTTTATTTGGTTAAGAGAATTAAAGTTAAAGAATATCCTTCTTTTTAAAACCCTTTCAATAGCTATTTTTTTAAAAAGATGTTCTTCTTTCCAATCAACCACTTTTCTTAATTTTTCATAAAAAGAAGCCACCTTTGAAGCGACTTCGTCCACATGAATCGTTGATACACCATTACTATTTTTTTGTTCTAAGGACTGATGCCAATTTTGATATTTTTGAATTAGTTCTTTGGTGTTTTTAGATACTTCCGCCATAATTATTTTTTAGATTTTGTGTCTGCGTTAATTTTTTTTATGAACATGCTTAACTTCATTTCTCCAATATCTCCTTTTTCCCTTTGACGAATTCTGATTGTTTTTTCTTTCATTTCTTTTTTTCCGATAACCAAAGCGTATGGAATTTTTTGAATAGATGCTTCTCTAATTTTCTTAGAAACAGTTTCGTTCTCGTCTTTTACTTTAGCTCTGAAAGAGAATAATTCTTTCGCAATTTTTTTTGCGTAGGTTTTTTCTTTGGAGCTAATTGGAATTATCCAAATTTGTTCAGGTGCCAGCCAAAAGGGAAGCGCTCCACCATAATTTTCCAATAAAACTCCAATAAATCTTTCTAATGAGCCAAGTATGGCTCTATGTATCATAATTGGTTGCTCTTTTTTCCCTTTTTTATTGATATATGTCATCTCAAAGTTATTTGGCAGGTTAAAATCAACCTGAATGGTTGTGCATTGCCACGCTCTGCCCAAGCTGTCCTTAATTTTAATGTCAACCTTGGGACCGTAAAAAACGCCTTCTCCCGGGTCTATTTCGTATTTTAACCCGACTTTTTTTAATGAATACTTTAAAGAATTTGTCGCTTTTTCCCAATTTTTTAGAGTTCCTACATGCTTTTTTGGCATAGTGGAAAGATAAATATCGTATTTTTTAAATCCAAAGGTTTTTAATACCTCAAAACAAAGCTTAAAAGCTAAAATCAACTCCTTGTCTAATTGTTCTTTCGCGCACCAGATATGCGCGTCGTCCTGCGTAAACCCTCTAACTCGTGTTAACCCATGCAAAACTCCGGACCTTTCATACCTATAAACAGTTCCAAGTTCAGTATAGCGAATAGGCAGGTCTTTATAACTTCTTATTTTTTGCTTGTATATACTAATATGAAAAGGGCAGTTCATTGGTTTTATTTCGTAATTATCTTTCTCGTCTTTTTCCAATTCTTGCATATGCATCAAGGGAAACATATTTTCTTTATAAAAATTTGTATGGCCTGATGTTTCCCAAAGTCCAATTTTTGCAATGTGAGGGGTGCTGACTAATTCATAGTCATTTTTTAGATATTTTTCCAGAATATAATCCTCAATAATTTTTTTCAGAATTGCTCCCCTTGGATGCCATAAAACAAGACCAGGGCCAATTTCTTCGCTAATATGGAATAAGTCAAGTTTTTTGCCAATTTCTCTATGGTCTCTTTGCTCTTTTTCTTTTTGCAGTTTTAAATAATCCGCAAGTTCTTTTTTTGTTTGAAATGCTATTCCGTAAATCCTAGTTAACATTTTATTTTTTTCATCTCCTTTCCAATACGCGCCGGCTATCCTTGTTAACCTAAAGCTATTAATTATTTCTTTTGTATCCCCTGAATGTAATTGAATAGTTGATTTAATATGGGGGCCTGCGCATAAATCCGTAAATTTCCCGCTTTCATAGATAGAAATAATTTTTCCTTTTTTTTGCGCAAGGTCTTTTATTAATTCTATTTTATAATACTGTTTTCTTTTTTTAAAAAACTCAATTGCTTGTTTTACGCTCATTTCTTTTTTTTTGAAATCTATATCTTGCTTTATTATTTCTTTCATTTTTTTCTCAATTCTCGGTAAATTTTCTAAACCTAAGTTTTTTGTTTGAAGGCCTGATTTTTGATTAAAATCAAAATCATAATAAAAACCGTCTTGAATTGCCGGTCCAATGCCAAATTTAACTCCGGGATATAACTCCTGTATAGCTAAACCTAAAATATGAGCCAGAGAATGCCTAATTGTTTCTATTTTTAGCATAAATAGATTGTTTTGTTGTTTTTATTTTTCTATTATTTTTTCTGCTTCTTGGGCAATAATTTTTTTAGTCCCGTCCCTGTTGTCTATTTTCCCGCTGATAAAAATAATATTTCCTTCTTTAAAAATTAGAGAATTGGCTTCGGTTATTGACGGAAAGACAACAACTTCAATTCTATCAGTTAAATCTTCAATTTTCAAGAATAACATCGGTTTTCCATTTTTAGTGATTATTCTTTTGATTTGAGAAATAATTCCTCCAACTCTGACGATTTTTTTCCAAGATTGGTTTTGTCCAAAGCCGTTGTTGTTATACGGATTCCAATTGTTATAAGGGTTGCCTTGCTCTTTGTCAGGCAATTTTTCTTTTTTTATGTCAGAAATAGAGACCGCTTCTCTTTCTAAAAATTTTTTATAAATATCTAAGGGATGGCCACTAATATAAAGCCCCAATAATTCTTTTTCCCAATCTAACATTTCAGATTTACTTGCGCGCGGGGCAGGTGATAGATGAAGGCTGGAATCAATTTTTGTATTTTCAAAAAGACCAATTTGTCCGTTCATTTTCGCTTTTTGATTTTCTCTTGACCATTCCAGAATTTTTTCTACATTAGTAAGAAGCATATTCCTTTCTTCCATTTGGTCAAAAATTCCCGCCTTAATAGAGCTTTCCAAAAATTTTTTATTCAAATTTATTTCCATCATTCTATTTATAAAGTCCTCAATTGATTTGAATTTGTTATTATTTTTTCTTTCTTCAACTATCGCGTCTATTAAATCTGAACCAATATTTTTTATGGCTAAAAGCCCAAATCTTATTTTATTTTGTCCTGGAACAACAGTGAAGTTTCTAAAACTTTCGTTTATGTCGGGCGGCAGAACCTCAATCCCCATTTTTTTACATTCTTCAATTAAAAGAGCAACTCCTTCGGTGTCATTTTTCTCAGACGTTAGGAGAGACGACATAAACTCTAAAGGAAAAGTGGACTTTAAATAAGCGGTTTGGTATGAGATGGTCGCGTAGCCAGTGGAATGAGCTCGATTAAAACCATAGCTTGCAAATGGCAAAACCCACTCCCAAAGCTTTTCCATAGCTTTTTCATTAATGTTATTTTTTATTCCGCCCTTGATAAACTTTTCTTTTTGTTTTAATAAGAGTTTTTTTATCTTTTTGCCAACAGCTTTTCTTAAAACATCAGCTTCAGATAAACTAAAACCTGCTAATTCTTGGGCAATCTTCATTAATTGTTCTTGAAAGATGCAAATTCCTTGAGTTTTTTCCAAAATTGGTTTTAGTTTTGGATGCAAATATTCAATTTTCCTCTTTTTTTCTTTTCTGCCTATATATTCGGGAATAAACTGCATTGGACCGGGACGATAGAGCGCGACCATAACAATAATATCTTCAAACTCGGTTGGCTTTAATTGTTTTAAATATCTTTGCATTCCAGAGCTTTCCAATTGAAAAACGCCTTTTGTTTCTCCTCGTTGCAGTAATTTATATGTTTTTTTATCGTCTAATGGAATTTTTTCAATATCAATATTTTTTTTGTGGATAGCGTATATTCTATTTAGCGTGTCTTCTATAATGGTTAAATTTTTTAATCCCAAAAAATCCATTTTTAAAAGTCCCAAGTCCTCAATAGCGTGCATCTCGTATTGAGTAATAATGCTTTCATCGTTTTGGGTTGGATGTTGAAGGGGAACGCTATATTCTAA
>JAYELF010000018.1:0-4080 GCA_034717275.1 Patescibacteria group bacterium | reverse complement strand
TTGTCCACCCTTTTACGCTAAATTAGAACAATTCTCTGCAGAGTTCTCTGCAGAGGTCTAACCTCTGCAGAAGTCACCCTGCACAAACCTGCAGAGGTCTAACCTCTGCAGAAGTCACCCTGCACAAACCTGCAGAGGTCTAACCTCTGCAGAACTAACCTCTGCAGAATTATAAAAAACAACAGAGGATGATTTAACATCCTCTGTTTTTTTCTTTATCAAAATTCCTCCTTTAAATAGCTTTTTTTAACTTTACTCTTAATTTTTCTATGGTTCTTTCTTTCATCTGTCCTGCTCTCTGTTTTGTTACGCCCAACACATCTCCAATTTTTTGTAAGGTATGTTCTTGTTCACCTCCAATCCCAAACTGCATTTCAATTACCCTATACTCCCTGTGCTTAAGGGCAAACAGCTGTTTTTGAATATATTCCTTCATTAAAACACAAGAAGTTTCTTCTATCGGAGTGTTTTCTTTGCTTTCTACGAATTCGCCGAAAAAATCTTCTCCACTATCGCCAATAGGATTATCTATCGAAACAGGATCATAGATAATTTGCTTGAGCTCCTCCACTTTTTCTGTGGAGAGACCAAGTTCTTTTCCTATCTCCTCATTAGTTGGTTTTCGGCAGTGTTCTAATGTCAATCTTTTGCTGATGCGGACAATTTTATTTATTGCTCCTGTTACACTTTCGGGAACGCAAATTGTCCTTGACTGCGAAGCTATGCCCCTTCTGATATTGCTACATATTATTCTGACGCTATATGTATAGAATTTCACCCCCTTGCTAAAATCAAATTTATCAACCGCTTTCATTAAACCAATATTGCCTTCCTGGATGAGATCAAGAAGCTCTATCCCTCTTCCAGTATAGTTTTTGGCAATACTCACCACCAATCCCAACCTTGACTCAACAATAAAATCCTTGGCTCGTTTGCCGTCTTTTAGTATTTCGTCCGCGTATTCTTGAGCCCAATCCTTATAAGATTCTTTTATGCGATTAGCCAATTCTACTTTTAACAGTAGAATATTTTCATATTCTTCTGTTAAACGAGAAAAAATTCTGATCTGTCGCAAATATATTTGCAAGATATTTGTGTCTTGTCTTGCTTCATCATCAATATCTTGAAAAACAAGAACATCATCTTTTATTGACTTCATTTTTACCTCCTATCTTATTTTTTTATTCTATTTAAAGGGCTATTAAACGTAATAATATACTACATATAATAAATGATTAGTGATTTGGGGGAGAGCGGGTCTCCTTGATTCTTGATAAATGATAAATGATAAAAAAATGATAGGTTTCGCCTATCATTTTTCTGATAATTTAGATTTCTTTTTTTTATCTAATCTTGTAAGTAATCATTACCCTGACTTCTATCTTATTTTCGCCTGTCTCTATTTGAGGAGCTTCTTTATCTCCATCTCCCATTATCCCAACTCTTTCTAAACCGTAATAATTAGGAATTGTATTACCTTCGGAAAAATTAATAATTCTTACTAATTTTACTCCTAATTGGGACGCTAATTCTTTTGCTTTCTCTTTTGCCTCTTCAATCGCCTGCTTTCTTGCCTGTTTTTTAAATTCGTCTTTATTGTCAATAGTCATTTGCAAATTTCCAAGCTGGTTTGCGCCAATATCAGCAGCCCCTTGAATAAGAGCTCCTGTTTTTCCAATATCCCTAATCTTGATCTGCAATGTTTGGTTTATTTCATATCCAACTAAAACTCTCTTGCCAGAAGGAATTGGATAAAGTTCTGTTCTGTCTTTTCTGTATTCATATTGAGGATAGATATTAAAAATAGTAGTTTTTAAATCCTTATCTTCAATCCCCTGCTCTTTCATAAAGGAAATTACGGCATTCATTTTTTTAGCGTTTTCGTTCATTGCTTCTGAAACCGTTTTTGCTTCGTTTTTAACAGAAAAAGAGATTAATACTAAATCGGGCTTAGCGTAAACCTCGCCTGTCCCAGAAACAGTAATAATGTTATTCATTTCAATTTCCTGTCCAATGTATTCTCCTTGTTTAATTTTGTTAACAATATTAACGCCAATTAAAACAATTAAACAAACCAAAAATGCAATTAAAACAACAGCAAAAACAGAGAATAAATTTTTGTTTTTTTCTATTAGGTTTCCGTTATTCATATTTTTGTTTTAGTTTTATTAAACTAAGCGACCTTTATTAAAAAAGAATTATATAGCTTGTTTTAATTATACCAAAAAATCGCCTGCTTAGCGATTTTTTTTGCCAACTGCCAATTATTGATAAATGATTAATGATTATATGTGCATTATCGGGTTGTGCACATATTCAACTGCCAATTATTGATAAATGATTAATGATTATTGATTATATATGCATTATCGGGTTGTGCACATTACACGGGTTGTGCACATTACACATTACTATATGTGCATTGTCGGGTTGTGCACATTACGGGTTGTGCACATTACATTATTAGTTAATGATTAATTATTAAAAAAAATATGGGAGAAATGTTCTCCCATATTTTTCTTGCTAAAAATAGAAGAATAGGATTTGCCATTCTTCTATTTTAATTTCCCTTAGAAATCCTTTTTCATTGGCCTGGCTTCTGCTACTGTGATTTTCCTTCCATCAAAATCCTTTTCATTGAACATATCAATTGCTTTCTTTGCTTCATCTTCAGATGCCATTTCCACGAAACCGAATCCCTTTGACCTGCCTGAAAATTTATCATTAATAATGATTGCAGATTCAACTTGGCCAGCTTGGGAAAACAAATCTTTTAGTCCGTCTTCCTTAGTATCGTAAGAAAGACCCCCAATATAAAGTTTTTTGCTCATGTTTAAATCTTTGTTTATTTTAACGACCTACTCTTAGTTTGCTTCGCTAAATCTTCTATTGTTCAAATAAAAATAAAAAATAAAAATTTAGTATAAGACGAAAGAGCACGACCAGACTATATAAATTATCATATGCCCAGTTATTTTAATATACACCTAATATTTAATTTTGTCAAAATTTTAACGCTACACAAAACAATTTCTTAACCATATTGCTTAACTCTGTTAAGCAATATGGTTAAGAATTACTACATTGAGTAATTGATATTTTTTTATTTTAATATTTTTCTTTTAGGAATTCTATTAACTCGTCCACAACAAAAGATGGAGTGGAAGCGCTGGCTATTAAGCCAACCTTTTTAATCCCATAAAAAGAAATTTTATTGATGTCTTCTCTTTGAAGAACAAGCGCGGCCTTGGTAATTTTTTTTGAGATTTTCACTAAGTTATTCGCATTTTTAGAAATCGTATCTCCGATTACAAGCATAAGGTCAACCTTCTCGGCTAATATTGCGGCTTGCTTCTGTCTTTGTTCCGTCTCTGGGCATCTGGTTGAGACATAAACAACTTTTTTATATTTTCGTTTTATAAAAGGAAGAACTCTTTCTATTTTTTCCAGAGTTTGGGTTGTCTGGCATAAAACAGCAACTTTTGGAAAAGATGAATTTTTTAAATCAGTTTCATTGTCTACAACCAAGGGACTTTTTAAATAACTGCAAACATTTTTAATTTCTATGTGATTTTTATCGCCAATAATAATAACCTGATAACCGTCTTTTTCAAATTTTAAAGATATGTTTAATAGTTTTTCCACAAAAGGACAGGTTAAATTAATAAATTCAATTTTCTTCTGTTTTAAGAAATCTAAATCTTGTTTAGTAATTCCATGCGCCCTAATAATAACTTTTTTATTTTTTACTTTTTCCAGACCATCAATGCTTGTAAATCCTTCGTTCTCTAAACGTTCGCAAAGCGCTTTATTGTGAGCAATCTGGCCGTAAATTAAAAATTTATTTTTATCTTTAATGCTTAAACATGAATCAAAACTTCTTTTTATCCCAAAACAAGGTTCTAAAAATTTTTTGCTTGGTAAAATTACTTCTAACATTTTTATTTTATCAATAACAAGCAATAAATGATTATTGATTAATGATTATTGATAATTGATAAATGATAAATGATAAATGATAAATGATTAATCAGGGGAGACCCGCTCTCCCTCCAAACTTACAGAGACCCGATCTCTGTA
>JAYELF010000017.1:0-4207 GCA_034717275.1 Patescibacteria group bacterium | reverse complement strand
TATAATTTTGATTATCTGCTTTATTCCGATACCAATACGTTTTATCTGATATTTTATTTTTCTTCCCCGAGCATCCGGGAAGGATCGAGAAAAAATTAAAATATTGGCGTCTACTGCCATACCAAGAGATAGGATAAAACCGCCAATGCCAGCCAATGTTATAGTAACTGGAATAAGTTTAAATATAGAAAGAACAATAGTGATATACGCCATTAAAGCGATTCCCGCCAAGAAACCTGGAAATCTATAAAAAATTATTAAAAATAAAAGAACAGCGCAAAAACCAACTATTCCCGCTTTTAATGAATTTTTCACAGACATTGCGCCTAATATGGGACCAACATTTTGCTGGGAAATCAATTCAATGGGAATCGGCAAAGCGCCAGCGTTTAGATTTCGAGATAATTCTTTTGCCTCTTCAATGGTAAATTTTCCGCTAATTTGGGCTCTTCCGCCGGATATTACCTCTTGGACAACAGGTGAGGAAATAGGAGCATTATCAATATAAATTGCTAATCTCTTTTTGAGATTTTTTGATGTCAAATCCTTAAAAATGTTCGCTCCTTCTTTATCAAACTGAAGTAAGACCAATGGGTTATATGTCGTATTGTCAAAGCTTATCTCTGCCTTTTCTAAATATTTACCAGTTAAAGAAGTTGATTTAAAATAAGGGTCTTCTAACGCTAATTGCCAATTCTCAATTTTTTGCGCTTCCTCAAAACTTTTTCCTTTTACTTCTTCTTGTTTAGCAAGAATTTCTTTGGTTTTATCTTCCCCTCTCTCTTCTTTAAATTCAAGAAAAGGCGTTTTTCCTATTTCTTTTATCGCTTGCGCAGGATCTTTTATTCCAGCCAGCTCAACAGCTAATCTATGATGATTGCCAGTGGTTTGAATTTGAACTTTTGGCTCTTGCACGCCAAACAGATTTACCCTTCTTTCTATAACATCTCTTAATCCCTCTAAAGAAGAATGATAATCTTTCTTTTCCACATTAGACAAATCTGCTTCATAGATTAAATGAATTCCTCCCTGCAAATCCAAACCCATTCTAAATGGCACATTAAAAAAATGAGGAACACCTAATGACAATTTTTGATTTAAAAAATCCGCTCCCTTGTCAAAATACTTCGGATAACATAAATTTCCTGTCAAAAAAACCAGGACAATGATAGAAATAAGCGTAATTTGAATATTCTTTTTAGACATAAATTAAATTATCATACATCTTTTCTATAAAAATATCAACCATACGCAATAAAAACTTTCATATCAACTATACTCTGCAGGGTTATGTTCTGCAGAGGTCTAACCTCTGCAGGGTTTGTTCTGCAGAGGTCTAACCTCTGCAGGGTTATTACGTGCAGAGTGAAAATGCAGAGGTCTAACCTCTGCAATCTACTCTACAATCTAATTCTAATTTTAAAATTTTAGCCAAATTTTGGCCAACAACACTTTTTGTATTTCTTTCCTGAACCGCAGGGACAGGGCTCATTCCGACCAGGTTTTTTCTTTAATTTTCCGTTAGAAGAAATGGTTGTTCTGTTGTCACTCTTATTATATTGAGGAATATTTTGCTCTGGAACCTCAATCGGCTTTGGAGCAACACTAACTTTAAGTATAGTATTGGCAATGCTGGACTCTATCATTGAAAGCAGTTTATGAAACATTTTATGGCCTTCATTTTTATATTCAACTAAAGGGTCACGCTGTCCATAAGCGCGGAGACGAACCGAGTCCCTTAGACGTTCCATTTCCTCTAAATGGTTCATCCAAAGCGTGTCCAAAATCTTCAAACTCACAAATTTATCAATTTGGCGCATATTTTCCTCTCCAACCTCTTTTTCTTTTTTCTCATAATCAGCTTCTGTATAGCCATTATTTTTTATTATTTCTAAAATATATGGTCTAATTTTTGAATTTTGAGCTTTCTCTAATATCTCTCTTCTCTTCTTAAAAATAATTCCTCTGTGTTTATTCATAACATCGTCGTATTCCAAAATATGCTTTCTCAAATCAAAATTCATCCCCTCTATTTTTGTTTGAGCCGATTCAACGGCTCTGGAAATTAATCCCGCTTTAATTGGCTGATTATCTGGAATTTTCAATCCAGTCATTATAGATTTAATTTTATCTCCTCCAAAAATTCTCATTAAATCATCTTCTAAGGAAAGAAAAAATTGCGAAGAACCTGGGTCTCCCTGCCTGCCAGTCCTTCCTCTAAGCTGATTATCAATACGTCTTGCTTCGTGCCTTTCTGTTCCAATCACATGCAGTCCTCCAGATGTTTTAACTTTTTCCGCTTCTTCTAAATTAGGAGGGTTTCCTCCCAAAACTATATCTACCCCCCTTCCAGCCATATTTGTGGCTATGGTAACAACACCTAATTTTCCCGCTTGCGCGATGATTTCTCCTTCTTTTTCATGATATTTCGCGTTTAAAATCCGATGGGGAACGCCTTCTCTGTCTAATAACTTTCCGAGATACTCATTTTTTTCAATAGATGTGGTTCCAACCAAAACAGGTTGTCCTTTTTGATAACGTTTCTTTATATCTTCAATAATGGCTTCATTTTTTTCTTGTTTTGATTTATAAATTTCGTCCGGCATATCTATCCTAATCATCGGTTTATTTGTAGGAACAACGATTACTTCTAATTTGTAAACCTTATCAAATTCTTCTGCTGATGTTAAAGCTGTTCCAGTCATTCCAGCTAATTTTTTATACATTCTAAAATAATTTTGAAAAGTTATTGAGGAAAGAGTTAATGATTCTGGCTGAACCCTTACTCCTTCTTTTGCCTCAATTGCCTGATGAAGTCCTCCTGAATATCGACGGCCTGGCAATGTCCGACCGGTAAATTCGTCAACAATAATCACCTCACCATTTTTAATCACATAGTCGCGGTCTTTTTTAAACAAAACCTCCGCTCTTAACGCCTGCTCTAAATGATGCAGGTATTTTATTCCCTTTTCCTGATAAATGTCTTTCATTCCCAAAATTTTTTCTATTTTATCTATGCCTTCATCGTTTAGAGTTACTGCCTTCATTTTTTCATCTATCTCATAGTCTGTTTTTGAATTAAGCCGCGGAATAATCCTTGAATATTCTTCATACATTTTGGACGATTCTATATCAGGGGCAGATATTATCAATGGCGTCCTTGCTTCATCAATTAGTATTGAATCAACCTCGTCAATAATGGCAAAACTAAAACCCCTTTGGGTCTCTGATTCTATATCGCGCGCCATATTATCTCTTAGATAGTCAAAGCCGAATTCATTATTAGTTCCATAGGTAATGTCAGTTTTATACGCTTCTTTTCTTGAAACAGGCCTTAAATAACTATCAACAACCTTAAACACTCCGATAGCATCCCTTTCTTGGTCTCGCTTATCAACTTTCACTTCTAAAGAATCTCCTTGATTGTTTGATAATGTCTCTTCTGGCTCATTTCTATATAATGGGTCGTATATATAAGCAGCGTTGTGAACAATACACCCAACAGAAAGTCCCAAGGCATAATAAATTTGTCCCATCCAAACCATATCTCTTTTGGTTAGATAATCGTTTACTGTTATCAAATGGCATCCCTTTCCTTTTAAAGCGTTTAGATATAACGGCAGGGTTGCGCTTAAAGTTTTACCTTCTCCTGTTTTCATTTCCGCTATTTTCCCCTGATGCAAAACTATTCCTCCGATAAGCTGAACATCAAAATGCCTTTGATTAAGCGTTTTTTTAGCCGCTTCTCTAACCAAAGCAAACGCTTCTGGCAATATAGCGTCCAAATTCTCATTATTTAATCTCTTCTTAAATTCATTGGTTTTATCTATAATTTGTTGGTCTGAAAAATTCTTGAATTTTGGTTCAAGTTTATTTATTTTATCAACCAATGGTTGAATTTTTTTTAAATATTTTTCGTTTGGATCGCTAAAAATTTTATCAAAGATTGACATAATGAATATAATTATACAATTTTTTCCATTTTTTAGCAAATAAATTAATCAATAATAAATAATTATTGATTATTGATTATTGATTATTGATGAAGCTTACAGAGACCCGATCTCTGCAAGATTGATGCCCTTGGGGGAGAGCGGGTCTCCCTTGGGGGAGAGCGGGTCTCCCTTGGGGGAGAGCGGGTCTCCCTTGGGGGAGAGCGGGTCTCCCTTGGGGGAGAGCGGGTCTCCCTTGGGGGAGAGCGGGTCTC
>JAYELF010000016.1:0-4378 GCA_034717275.1 Patescibacteria group bacterium | reverse complement strand
ATTAATTATCAATTATTAATTATCAATTATCATTTATCATTAATTAATTATCAATAATCATTTATCAATTATCAATTATTGTTTAAGGTAAATTTATATGAATCTTTCTAAGTCCTATAATTCAAAAACAGTTGAAGACAGAATTTATCGATTTTGGCTAAAATCCGGTTTTTTCAATCCAGACAATCTCCCGAAAAAAAATAAAAAATCTTATACAATCGTTCTTCCTCCTCCAAATGTTACTGGCGAGCTTCATATGGGACACGCGCTCAACGCCCTTATACAAGATGTCCTCATTCGCCAGAAAAGAATGAATGGATATTTAACTTTATGGTTGCCCGGAACAGACCATGCCGGCATTGCCACGCAAGTAAAGGTGGAAAAAGAGTTAAAAAAACAGGGGCTTACCCGTTATGATTTAGGAAGAAAAGATTTCATTAAAATGGTTTGGCAATGGAAAAAAAAATATGGAAACATTATTCTAAAGCAATTAAAAAAACTCGGTTTAAGCTGTGACTGGTCAAGAATAAGGTTTACAATGGATAAGAATTACTCAAGAGCTGTAAAACAAGCATTTTCTCATTATTATAAAAAAGGTTGGATTTATAAGGGAAAAAGGGTTGTTAATTGGTGTCCAAGATGCCAAACAAGCTTGTCTGATTTGGAAATTGAATACAAGGAAGAAAAAGGAAAGTTGTATTACATTAAATATCCTCTTAAAATAATAAATAAAAAACAGAGGACAATAGATAATGAACAAGGGACAAGGGATAAAGAACAGAGGACAATGGGTAGCGAACAAGGGACAAGGGATAAAGAACAGAGGACAATGGGTAGCGAACAAGGGACAAGGGATAAAGAACAGAGGACAATGGGTAGCGAACAAGGGACAAGGAATAAAGAACAGAGAACAATGGGTAATAAATTTATTGTTGTTGCCACAACAAGGCCTGAAACAATGTTTGGCGATACAGCAGTAGCTGTCAACCCAAAAGATGAAAAATATAAAAATCTAATTGGGGAAAAAGCCGTTCTGCCATTAACAAAAAGAGAGATTCCGATTATTTCTGATATTTTAATTGATAAAACATTTGGAACTGGAGCCGTAAAAATAACTCCATCTCACGACTTAAAGGATTGCGACATCGGCTCAAGACACAATCTAAAATCCATTCAGGTTATTGATGAAAAAGGCAAAATGTTTAATTGCCCATCACCTTATCAAGGAATAAAAACATTAGAAGCCAGACAAAAAGTAATTGAATCTCTTGAAAAAATTTCTTTATTGGAAAAAATTGAAGATTATAACCACGAAATTCCAAAATGCGAAAGATGCGGAAAAACCATTGAATTAATACCCTCTGAACAATGGTTTCTTAAAATGAAAGAATTAGCCCAAATAGCAAAAATCTCCGTTAAAAAAGGAAAAATAAAATTTCATCCAAAAAAGTTTGAAAAATCGTATTTTGATTGGCTTGGAGGAATAAAGGACTGGTGCATTTCAAGGCAGATATGGTGGGGACACCAACTTCCTATTTGGGAATGCCAAAAAGAGAAACAACAATCGCAAAACTTAAAGGAAAAATATTTTGTTTCATTAGAAAAACCAAAAAAATGCTCTATCTGCGGAAAATGCCGCCCAAAACAAGTAAACGATGTTTTAGACACATGGTTTAGTTCGGCTCTTTGGCCATTTGCCTCTCTTGGATGGCCAAGAAAAACAAAGGATTTAAAAAAGTTTTATCCAACAAATGTTTTAAGCACGGGAAGAGACATTATTAATTTATGGGTTGCAAGAATGATTTTTTCCGGCTTAGAATTTACTGAAAAAATTCCATTTAAAGATGTTTATGTCCACGCAACTGTTCTAAACAAAGAAGGAAAAAGAATGTCAAAATCGCTTGGAACAGGAGTGGACCCAATGGATTTAATAGAAAAATACGGAGCAGACGCTACACGATTTGGAATTGCCTATCAAATTATGGGAGGACAGGATATTAAGTTTATTGAAAATAATATAATAATGGGGAAAAAATTCTGTAATAAGCTTTGGAACGCCTCAAGGTTTGTTTTACAACAAACCTCAAGCTCAAAACGCAAAGCTCCACACCTGCGTCGCTATGAGAAGCGCTATAAACAGGAAATTTTAAAAACAGAGTTTAAAACTAAAAATCTAACGAAGGCAGATAAAAAAATTCTTACATCTTTAGAAATAACCACAAAATCCGTGAATAAAGATTTAGAAAACTTTTTATTTGGAAAAGCAGCTCATACATTATATGATTTTTTCTGGCATAATTTTTGCGATGTTTATATTGAAGAAAGCAAGAAACAAAACAAAGAAACAACAGAAAAAATTTTATTGTATGTTTTGCTCACATCTTTAAAATTACTGCATCCGTTTATTCCCTTTATTACTGAAGAAATTTATCAAAAATTGCCTCTGAAAAAAGAAAAATCTATAATAATAGAAAATTGGCCTATTTAATTTATGATTTATTTTATTGCTCTAATTTTTGCTCTTCTTCCAAGCATTGCGTGGCTTCTCTTTTACTTGCGAAAAGACACGCATCCAGAGTCAAATTGGCAGGTGATGAAAATTTTTTTTTATGGAATGCTTGCCGCGTTGCCGGCTATATTTTTAGAATTGGGGATATTTGAACTTCTTGCTTCTATAAAAGCTCCAGCTTTTTTGACTTCTCTGCTCTTAATTCTCGTTGGAGTAGCTCTTGTTGAGGAACTCTTAAAATATTTAGTGGTAAAAGGAAAAGTTTTGAGAAACGCGGAATTTGACGAGCCAACAGACGCTGTCCTGTATATGATTATTGCCGCACTTGGTTTTGCGGCATCAGAAAATATTTTAATTTTCTTTGGTCCTGATTGGCCATATAAGTTTGTTGACGCTTTTTTTGTGAGCGGATTTAGATTTATCGGAGCAACATTTTTACACGCTCTCTGTTCTGGAATAATAGGTTTTTTTATCGCTCTGTCTCTTTTTAAAACAACAAAAAGAAAAAAGCTAATAATTACTGGTTTATTTATTGCTATAGCTTTACATGGACTATATGATTTCTCTATAATAGAAATAGATGGACTCGCTGGTTTTATTGTTCCCATAATTATCTTAATTGGTTTGGCTGTTTGGCTTTCTTTTGCTATACAAAAATTAAAAAGATTAAAAAGTATTTGTCTGCCAGATAAAAAATATTAAAAAAATAAAATGAAAAAAGAAAAAAAGATTAAAACAACAAAAAAATGGCTTTCATCGGATAAAGATAAAAATATGGAAGGAGAAATGATAATTGATGTTTATGAAACAGATGAAGATATTGTTATTCAATCAACAATAGCCGGTGTAATGGCAGAGGATTTAGACATTTCAATTGATAAAGATATGGTCACGATTAAAGGACACAGGCAAAGGACTGAAACAGACAAAGAAAAAAAATATCTTTACGAGGAATGTTATTGGGGTCCATTTTCCAGACAAGTAATTCTGCCTGAAGAAGTAAATGAAAATAAAAGCGAGGCAGTAGTTGAAAACGGAGTTTTGTCCTTGAAAATGCCTAAAATAAAAAAAATTCAAAAGAAAAAAATAAAAATAAAAGATATCTAAATAAAAAAAATAAAAAAACCTAAAATAATAAAGGTGAGGTTGCCCTCACCTTCGTTTTTTCATTTTTCATTTTTCATTTCATCTTCCATACCTCCATCGCGCCCATACTTCGTAGGGCACGCAACCCGTTCTGCATACGGGTTGTTTAATTATTATTTGTTGTGGTTGGCAAGGTGGAACAATGACCCTGGTCGGATATGTCGAATAGGTCGGATAGGTCTGATAGGTCTGATAGGTCTGATAGGTCTGATAGGTCTGATAGGTCGGATATGACTGGAAATGAACAGCTCCAACCCAATTATCTGTTGCTATCCCAACGCTAACACCACCGATGAATATTTTTGTGTCTGCTTTTGCCACTTTTGGAGTGACAAAAAACACAAAAAACACTACGACAAGAAGAGCAACTATCATCTTTTTCATTTCATACCTCCTTTTTCTTTTTATTCTTTCCTTTTTTCTTATCTTGCCTATTTTTCTTGCCTATTTTATTTCTAAACTTTAATCTTTAATATCTTATATTATTTTACTTTTAATGTTCTATTTTGGATTATATCAGAAATAAAATTCTTGTCAAGCAACTCAAATTGATAAATAATAAAAAATAGAAGCCAGCCCTCTGCAAGAATTAATCATTGAGAAACAATAACTGATCATTAACACCTCAAAGTTTAGGGGAGACCCGCTCTCCCTTGGGGGAGAGCGGGTCTCCCTTGGGGGAGAGCGGGTCTCCTTTGGGGGAGAGCGGGTCTCCTTTGGGGG
>JAYELF010000015.1:0-4652 GCA_034717275.1 Patescibacteria group bacterium | reverse complement strand
TATATTTTACTTGATTTTTTTGTTTTTTCATCTTATAAATTAAATTTATTTATTCCACTGTTACTGATTTCGCCAAATTGCGAGGCTTATCAATGTCATACCCCATCTCAAGCCCCATATAAGCGGCAAAAAGATGAAGTGGAATAACTGTTAATATTGGGCTTAATATTTCCAATGTTTTTGGAATATAAATTATATCGTCAGACAATTTTTCAAGGGATTTATTTCCTTGTGTTGTAATGCTTATTATCTTTCCATTTCGAGCTCTTGCCTCTTCCATTGCCAAAAGTATTTTTTCATAAACGCTATCAATGGGAGCGACAAAAATCAAAGGAAAATTCTTATCTATTAAAGCAATTGGTCCGTGCTTCATCTCTCCGCCAGGATATGCTTCAGCGTGAATATAGGAAACCTCTTTTAGTTTTAACGCTCCCTCCATAGCAACAGGATAGCTGTATTTTCTTCCTAAATAAAAGAAATTAGAAAATTTAGAATATTTTTTTGCAAGAATTTTTATTTTAGAATTTTGTTTTAAGACCCCTTCAACAAGTTTTGGAAGCTCCAAAATATTTTCTATAATTTCTTTTCTATTGCCTAAAGAAAGATTCTCTTTTGATAGATATAAAGTAAAAAGAGCTAAAATTACTAATTGAGATATAAATGCCTTTGTTGAAGCAACAGCGACCTCCTGTCCTATATGATTGTAGATGCCAGCATCAACCTCTCGAGCGATAGAAGAACTAATAATATTGACTACGCCTAATGTTAGCGCTCCTTTTTTCTTTGCCTCTCTTATGGCGGCTAATGTATCTGCAGTTTCTCCTGATTGAGAAATAGCAAGAACTGCTGTTTTTTTATTGATTATAGGATTTCTATAACGAAATTCAGAGGCAACCTCAACCTCTACTGGTATTTTAGCATACTCTTCAAGCATATATTTTCCAGTCAAGCCAGCATAATAAGCGGTCCCACAGGCAACAATAATAATCTTTTCTATTTCTTTCAGTTTATTGTCCATAATTTCCATACCTCCAAATCTTACAAGCCCCTTGTTTGGCGATAGATGTCCTTTTATGCTTCTTCTTATTGCCTCGGGTTCCTCAAAAATTTCTTTGAGCATAAAATGAGAATATTCCCCTTTCTTAATTTCTTCTGCTTGCTTTCCGATTTTCTTTGGTTTTCTGTTTTTGATAAAAAAGCTATCTTTAATAATAAAAAACTTTTTTGCGGTAATTACCGCAATTTCATTATCATTAAGTTCAATAAACTTTTTTGAAAATAAGCTAATTGCTATTGGGTCAGAGGCGATTAAATATTCATTCCCTTTCTTTCCAATAATAAGAGGGCTTGAAAGGCGGGCACAAACTATTTTTTCAGGGTCGTCTTGAGAAATGACAATCAGAGCATAGGTTCCCTTAATTATTTTCAACGCCTTAGCAACCGCTTCTTCTAATATTCCTTTAAAAAATTTTTCAATGAGATGGGCAATTATTTCGCTGTCTGTTTCAGAAACAATATTATGCCCCTCTCTAAGTAATTGTTCCTTTATTTCTTTATAATTTTCAACAATGCCGTTATGAACTAAAAAAATATTTCTTTTACAATCACAATGGGGATGGGCATTTTCTTCGCTTACTATTCCAGTGGTTGCCCAGCGAGTATGAAAAATAGACGGACTGCCTTTAAAATCCAAATTGGATTTCAAGATTTTCTGTTCTAATGAATTAATTTTTCCGATTGACTTTAAACAAATTATTTCTTTTTTCTCTGGAATATAAGTTGCAAACCCGGCTGAATCATAGCCTCTATATTCCAACTTTTTTAGAGCAGTCATTCCTATTTTTATATTGTCTTGTTTCCCTAAATAACCGATTATTCCGCACATATATTTATATTTTTTAATTTTACCAAAAAAAATCATTCTTAGCAATTTATGAAAATGCTTGTATTCTTTTCTAAAAATTTATAAAATTCAAGAATAAACAATATTAAAATAAAAAAACTAAATATGGATTATATTGAAGAAATTCAAACAAAAAAAATTGATTTTAAAAAATATAAAAATTTAACCCCGAATATTTATAAACAAAGCATTTGCTTATCCCGAAAAATTCCAAATAAAAAAATTATCCACATAAATTCTACATCTGTTTCCGGGGGAGGCGGAGTTTCAGAACTTCTTCGCAGTCAAATACCATTAGAGAAATCGCTTGGTTTTGATTCTCGCTGGTTTGTGATTAAAGGAAATCCCAGATTTTTTGAAATAACAAAAAAGGCACACAATCTTTTGCAGGGAAAATCAGGAGACCTAAGCCAAGAAGAGAAAAAATTTTATTTTCAATGGCTTAATAAAAAAATTGCTCCTTGTTTCAAAAAATTAATTTCTCGAGAGAAACCGGGAATAATCATTATTAACGACCCTCAACCCCTTCCATTAATTGATTTTATTCCAAGTGATATTTTATCTATTTTACGAATGCATATTGACACCTCCACTCCCGATAAAAGCACTCTTAATTTTTTTAAACCATTAATAAAAAAATACAAAATAGTCATATTTAGCCATCCAAAACACCGTCCATTATGGCTTCCAGTTGAGAAAACAAGGATTATTATGCCTGCGATAGACCCATTTACGAAAAAAAATCAAGCATTAAAAAAACAAGACGCTTTAAAAATTCTATCTATGTATGGCATTGACGCTAAAAAACCAATCATATCGCAGGTTTCTCGTTTTGACCCTTGGAAAAATCAATTAGAAACTCTCAAAATTTATCGTTTAGCAAAGAAAAAAGTGCCCGGACTTCAACTCATTTTAATTGGATTATCTTGGGCAAAGGATGACCCCGAAGCAATAGATATGTTTAAAAAAATTAAAAAAAACAGCCGCAATGACGCGGATGTTTGGCTTTTTTTTAACCCTAAAAAACTTAACGGGCTATCTAATAATTTATTGATTAACGCAGTTTATACAGGAAGCAATGTAATTATTCAAAAATCAATTAGAGAAGGTTTTGGAATGACAATTACCGAGGCAATGTGGAAAAAAAAATCAGTAATTGGGAGCAACGCAAACGGCATCAAACTCCAAATAAAACATAGAAAAAATGGTTTTTTAGCGTCAACCTCGGACGAGGCGGCAAAATATTTAGTTCAACTTTTAAAAGATAGTTCTTTAAGAGCTAATATTGGCAGAAACGCCCATCAAACAATAAAAAATGATTTTCTCTTATCTCGTTTAATACTTGATTACCTGAAAATTTTTTATTCTTATTAACTTTCTGTTTTATGAAACGCATTTTATAGCTTTGAATAAAAAAAGTTTTTGTTTCTTAGTCCATCTGCGAACGTTATAAATTAAAACAAAAGTTTTAATTCGTAACCGAGGACGCTAAATTTAGGAGGTCTAATTTAGGATTGTCCCAAATAAATAAATAAACATTAATTTATTTGGCTAGCCATTCGCAGACAGGGTAAGAAACAAAAACCAAAAACTCTTTATTCTTATAAGAATATTATACTAAAATAAAAAAGTTTGTCAAGCTTAGAAAGTATTGCAGTATGTTTAAAATATGAAAATTAAAAACGCGGAAGAAAATATAAGGACTGTGGATATTAATTCCGTTGAATATCCAAAAGCCCTAAAGAAAATTTCTAATCCTCCTAAAATTCTCTATATAAAAGGAACATTTCAGCCAGAAAAAAATCTTTTTGCGATAGTTGGGACAAGAATGTTTTCTTCTTATGGAAAAGAGGTTTGTTTAGAGATTGCTGGAAACTTGGCGCGAGCGGGATTAACTATTGTTTCTGGTCTGGCTCCTGGGATTGATACATGGGCGCATCAAGCGACATTAGAGCAAAAGGCAACCACTATCGCCGTCCTTGGAACAGGCATAGACAAAAAAAGTATTTATCCTCAAGAAAATGTAATATTATCAAAAAAAATTATTGAAAATAATGGTTGTTTAATTTCTGAATATCCCCCGGGAACGAGAGGAACACGATTTTCTTTTCCCCAAAGAAATCGAATAATTTCCGGATTATCCATTGGTACGTTAGTTATAGAAGCAAAACAAAAATCAGGAGCTCTTATCACGGCAAATTACGCGAGAAAAGCCAAAAGAAAAATTTTTGCTGTTCCTGGGTCTATATACTCGCCAAACTCAAAGGGATGTCATTATCTAATTAAACAGGGAGCAAAATTAATAGAATCAGCAGACGATATTTTAAAAGAGTTAAACATTGAACCTATAAAAAACAATTTAAAAAATGAAATAAATGGAGAAACATTGGAAGAAAATCTAATTTTAGGAGCGTTAAAACAAGGAAACTTATATATTGACAAAATTATTGAGCAAACAAAATTAAACACGCCAACAATAGTTAGGGGTCTTGCTATATTAGAAATAAAGAATAAAATAAGAAATCTGGGAAATAATATATACGCGTTAAATAAATAAAATCAAATTATGAATCTCATAATAGTAGAAAGTCCCACAAAATCAAAAACAATTGGACATTTCCTTGGAAAAGAATATAAAATAATGTCTTCTTACGGACATGTTCGCGACTTGCCAAAAGGCGAATTTGGAATAGACATTGAAAACAATTTTCAACCTAAATATGTTATTCCAACCAGAGCCAGAAAAAAT
>JAYELF010000014.1:0-4758 GCA_034717275.1 Patescibacteria group bacterium | reverse complement strand
TGACAAGGATATTAAAAAAGCATTTGATAAATTAGAGAAATTATTATGTAGAATAAAAGAAAATAACTTTAATAAAGAAGAAATAGAAAAAAGCGTAATCCCTGAACTTGAAAGGGTGGGGGATAAGGGGCAATTATTATGGCCATTAAGAGTTGCGTTGACAGGTAAGAAAGCGTCAGCCGGACCATTTGAAATAGCAGAAGTTTTAGGCAGAGAAAAAGTGTTAAAAAGGATAAAAAAAGCTAAGGAAATATTAAAACAATAAAATATTTATTAATTAAGATAATCTTTTTATGAAGCTTTTTTCTGAGATTTTAGCAGTTTTGTTTACTGGTTTTCTTTTATTTTTTTTGCTAATTACATTTGTTTTTCCTTTATCTATTGAAAAATCTCAAAATTTAGCGTTATCTAAAAAACTAACAATTTCGTGGAATAAAACATTATCTTATTCTCAAAAAATAATAGATATTGCTTGGCCTAAGAATAGAGAGTATCCATTAAAAGCAAAAGCGTTTATAATGGACGATTTTAAAGAAAAAAAATCAGTAATTGAAAAAGCGTTTAAGTCAGAAAAAGAAAATAATAAAATAAAAAATAAAATTTTAGAAATCAAGCAAACACTTTGGGAAAAAATTAAAAGACCAATAGAGGATATAGGTGGTAATAATTAAATCTTAATATTGGGATATGTCTTGACAGGGTATTATGGCTTGCTATTATGTAATATATAATGTCGCACAATAAGAGTAAATCGACTTTCTACTCTATGCTACCCTATAAAAATAAATAAAAAGTTGACTCACTCTCCCCGCATTTTGCGGATATTGTAAGTAATATCGCATAATATGGTGTGTAAAATAAAAAACATTGACGTTCTATTCTATAAAAAATAAGTGAGAAAAAAAATAAATAACAAGATGAATAAATCAAATATACCCATAATTAAACATATACCCGACTTTCTGGACTATTGCGAGGTTGAAAAAGGATTGTCAAACAATACTCAAAAAAATTACCAGCGATATTTAAATAAATTTAAACTTTGGTGTAAAAAGGCCAATAAAGAAAATATTAAACCGCACGAACTTACATCAGACGATATTTGGAAATATCGTTTATACTTATCGCGAAATATAAGCAATACTGGTAAAACTCTTAAGAAAGTTAGTCAAAACTACTATTTAATCGCCCTAAGAGCCCTTTTAAGCTATTTTTCAGCAAAAGACACAATATCACTCCCTTCAGATAAAATAAAGCTTCCACGAAGCGCTAAAAAAGAAAAAACAATAAAATTCCTTAATTTAGAGCAAGTGGAAAAACTTTTACTGGCTCCGAGCTCTAAAAATCCAAGCGCTCTTAGAGACAGGGCTATTTTAGAAGTTTTATTTTCAACAGCTCTTAGAATATCTGAATTAACAGCGTTGAATCGCCAGCAATTTGCAAATATAAAAAATAAAAAAAATCTTGAGCTTAGTATTCTTGGAAAAGGAGGTTATCCAAGAACTGTTTATTTTTCAGAAAGAAGTTTATTTTGGCTTAAAAAGTATTTGGAAACCCGTAACGACGCAAACAAGGCATTGTTTATCAATTATAGAGACAAAAACGACATTAACGATACAGAAAATCGTTTAACAGTTCGTTCCATAGAAAGAATAGTTAAAAAATACGCGATTTTATCCGGCGACCCTATGTTTACAACTCCTCACACGCTTAGGCATAGTATGGCAACAGACCTTCTTTCTCAAGGCGTTGACCTAAGAACTATTCAGGAATTTCTTGGGCACAGAGACATAAGCAGTACTCAAATTTATACCCACATTACAAACAAACGGTTGCGCGACATTCATCACAAGTTTCATGGCGGAAAAGACCTAAAAGAGTAAAAAAACAATAAAAAATGTTAGGATTGTCCCCTAACATATACATTTATATGATTCTTATATTATTTTTAATACAATGTCGCACAATATCATTATGCTCCCATCCTCCTTTCTCTTTTAGAATAATGAATAATTATCTTTTCAAATTCTTTTTGGCTAAAATCAGGAAAAAGAGTTTTAGTAAAGTCAAGCTGACTATAAGCTGTATCCCACATCATAAAACCTCCTGATATATGCGGGTCTTCCTTGCTTCCAGTTCTAACAACTAAATCAACAGATGGTAAATCTTTTGTCCAAAGGTGTTTTTTTATTAATTCAGAATCTATTTTTACCTGGCTATTCTTGTTTTCATTTGTAATTTTTTGAATACATTCTATCATCTCGTCTCTTCCATCGTAAGCAATAAGTAATGTTAAAAAATATTTATTATAATTTTTAGTGGACTCAATTGCTTGATTAATAGCATCTTGGGTTGTTGCTGGAAGAATCTTTTTCCATCGCCCCAAAACCCTTACCATAACTTCATTTCTATGCGTTCTCTCGTCTTTAGCTATTTTTTTAAAATATTTCGTGAATACATTAACTAAAAAATTAACCTCTGTTTTGTTTCTTTTCGTTAAATTATCCCAAGAAGCGCCCCAGAAAGAGGTATAAGGAATTTTCAATTCTATTGTTTTTTCAAGAATTTTTTCAAAAGTTTTTGCTCCGTTTTGGTGCCCAATCCAAGGGTTTAGTCCCCTATTCCTTGCCCAACGCCGATTACCGTCAGGAATAATAGCAATATGTTTTGGAAAAAAATTCATAAATTTATTTCTGCTCCATTGACTCGCTTCTAATTTCTAAATCTTTTTTATTCTGTGTCATAGACGTAATATAACCAATAGAAAAAGAAAGCAATGAAATTAAAATAATAACTATTGTCAACATTATATCATTTTTGCGTTTTTTGACAAAGAGAGTAATTTTTGCTAACATTTATATTATATTATATTGTATATTATATAAAAAATTAAAATTAATAAAAATTTATGTCAAAAACAAAAGCGGGAGGAGCAACGAAATTAGGAAGAGATTCTTTGCCAAAGTATTTAGGTGTTAAATTATATGACGGAGAACGCGCTAAAATAGGAAGTGTATTGGTTCGTCAAAGAGGAACAAGATTTTTTCCAGGAAAAAATGTAAAATGCGGGAAAGATGACACTCTCTACTCCACAAAGCAAGGGGTGGTTAAATTCCAAACAAAACGCATTAGAAGATTTGACAACAAACAAAGAATTGCAAAAATTATTAATGTAGAATAATTTAAATTATTCTACATTTTTTAAATAATTTACATGGTTGGTCTATGTAAATTTTTTTAAAAGCAATTAAATTGTTATTATTTTTCTTTACTAATAATTACTATTATTTCAACTTCTAAATTATGTTCAAAAGAAATTTTAACTGGAAATTCGCCTATCTCTTTTAGGGGTTCTTCTAATTTAATTTGGCTTTTTTTAACATTAAAACCGATTTCTTTTAACTTTTCAGAAATTTTTTGAGAAGTAATTGACTGAAAAATCTGACCCTTTTTTCCAACCTTGAGTGGTATTGTTATTTCTTTACCGTCTATCCTTGAAGCCAAATCCTGAATTTCTTTTAATACTTTGGTTTCTTTTTTTGACACTATTTCCCTTTGCGTTTCAGCCCAAAGAATTGCTTCCTTTGTAGCCGGCTTAACCATAACCTTTGGAATTAAAAAATTTTTGGCAAATCCGCTTGTCACATTTTTTATTTCATATTTTTTTCCAATTTTGTCTATGTCTTGAAGAAGAATAATTTTCATAATATTAAGATTTCTTGAATTAGAAAATGCGCTACTTAGTAAAGGAATTCAGATAAGAAATCTTTTTAGCGCGCCAAACTAACTGCCAGCCCGATGCTAAAAAAATTTCTTATCTGAATTCTAAAACTAATTTCGTAATTCAAAGTAATGTTATATAAAATTTGAAATTTCTAAAAAAATTAATAATTTAGCCAATTTTCAATTTTCGTATTCTATTGCCAAATTCCATTTAACTAATTTTGACTTCTAAATCTATACTCTTTTGACTTGTTTATTCTACTTTATTTTTTGAATTATTTCAATCGCTTTGTCTAACTGGGGGTCTTTTTCTTCTTTATAATCCTCTTTTCTTATTTCTACTTCTATATCTGGCTCAAGCCCGACACCATTAATTAACTTGTTTTTTGGGGTTAACCACTTTGCGACAGTAATTTTTATGCTAGCCCCATTTTTTAACCTTTCTAATACCTGAACAGACCCTTTGCCGTATGTTTTTTCTCCTATCAGCTTTGCTCCCCTATTATCTCTTATCGCGGCTGCCAAAATTTCTGAAGCTGACGCAGAACCTTTATTTACCAAAAGCGCTATTGGATAAGAAAATAATTTTTCAGGACCGTTTGCCCTATATTCATTTTTCTTTCTTTCGTCGCCAAAATCTTCAGAAACAACAATGTCTCCTTTTTTCAAAAACCAGCCGGCAATGCTTTGAGAAACCTCAAGATATCCTCCTGGATTGTTTCGCAGGTCTAAAATTATTTTTTCCGCAGGGCTATCTAATATCTCAAGCGCGATTTTTCTGAAGTCAAAATCTGCCGACTTGCTGAATTGATAAAGTTTTATATACGCTATATTACCATTTTTTAGCTCCCATTTTAATGATGGAATTTTTATTATTCCTCTAATGATTTTAATGTCTTTGGTTTCTGTCCAATCATCGCGGGAAATTGTTAATTTTACTTCTGTTCCCCTTGGTCCGCGTATAAGATTTACAATTTCGTCTAAGCTCTTATCGGCAATTACAGCGTCGTTTACTTTAATTATTTTATCACCTGT
>JAYELF010000013.1:0-4775 GCA_034717275.1 Patescibacteria group bacterium | reverse complement strand
ATTCCAAATTTATTTATGCTTGAAGTAACGGAAAAAAGCTTTTGAATTATTGGCTCTTTTTGCTGATAGTCAATTTCATTTATGGAATCTTTTAATTTAGAATTTATTAAAAAATTAGAGATATTAGAATATTGGTCAGCTTCCCAAGACCTGACATTAAGCGAAACAAGAAGAGGATTTGAGCCAACTACATTTAATGATTCCATAATGTCCTTGTTGTGTTTATATTTTTCGCTAAATTCTCTAAGAGCTTTTTCCTTTGAAACATATTTAACATCCTTAACCTCTGGCAATTGTTCAATTTCTTGCTTTAAAGCTAATACATCTTCCTCTGAAACATCTTCGTTAAAATAGACGCTTATATCAACTCTATCTCTAATAAAATCACTTAAATAATTCACGCTTTTGTTCAAAAAAAAGAGAGACGTTACTAAAGAAATAGTAATTACTAAAACAAATATAGTGGCGATATTCAATAAACTGCTTCGAGAAAAAGCAGTCCAACCAGCGCGAACTATTCTTCTAAAAGAAACAAGCATAAAATTACTTATAAATACCTATTGCAATTAATTGTAAATTATGGGTTAATTTTTAAATTTTAGCAAATTTTTATAAATTTTTCAAATTAAAATAAATTACATCTCAAATAATTTTTACAATAATTAAAAAAACAACAGAGGCCTTTTTCTGCCTCTAATTTTTGATTTTATTTCCTATAAGACAAATTTTCCTTTTTCTTGGTCTCTTATTATTTTTCCGTTTTCTAATGTTATCACTCTCTTTTTCAATTTATTGACAATATTTTTATCATGCGTTGCCAACACAATAGTCGTCCCCAACTCATAAATTTTTAACAGAAGTCGGACTATGTCTTGAGAGCAATAAGGGTCAAGATTGCCTGTTGGCTCGTCGGCTAAAATAACATCTGGACGATGGGCTATGGCTCTTGCAATAGATATTCTTTGACATTCTCCTTCAGAAAGTTCTTTTGGAAAATTATTTGCTCTGTCAGTTAGCTCAATAATTTCTAAAATTTCTGGCACCTCGCTATTAATTTCTTCTGGCGATTTTCCTGTTATTTCCATGGCATAAGCAATATTCTCATAAGCGGTTTTATCATCCAATAATTTGTAGTCCTGAAAAACAACCCCAATCCTTCTCCTAATTTCAGAAAGCGATTTGTTACCTGCTTCCAAAAGATTTTCTCCCTCAAAAAAAATACTTCCCTCTGTTGGTCTTTCCTCGCGAAGCAATAATTTAAGTAATGTGGTCTTGCCCGAACCAGACCGTCCGACTATTGAAACAAATTCTTTCTGAGAAATATTAAAGGATATATTTTCCAAGGCAATAACATCTGATAAATAAATTTTAGTAATGCTATGAAAACTAATCATAATAATTCTTTATCTAAAATTAAAAAGCGCTAAGAAGGTTTGAAAAAGTTTAAAAATTGCTATGTGGATTATATTTTTTTGCTTCAGCGTCTATAAACTTACTTAAATCTCCATCTAAGACCTCTTCTATTTGGATTGTTTCCACTCCTGTTCTATGGTCTTTGACTAATTTATAGGGGTCTATAATATACGACCTAATTTGATTTCCCCATTTTATAGAAACCGGCTTGCCTTTCATTTTGCTCGTTTTATCCTTACTCTCTTTCTTTTTTAACAAATAAAGCTTGCTATAAAGCATTTTCATTGCTTTTTCTCTGTTTTGGAGTTGAGACCTTTCGTTTTGGCAAGAAATAACAATTCTCGTTGGAATATGAGTGATACGAACAGCTGTTTCTCTGCGATTTACATTTTGCCCGCCAGGACCAGAAGCCCGATAAAAATCAATTTTTAAGTCCTCTGGTTTTATTTCGATATCCTTCTCTGTTTCCTTGTCCAATTCAGGCAGGACTTCTACTAAGGCAAATGAGGTATGGCGAAGTTTTTGGGCAGAAAAAGGAGAAATTCTCACTAATCTATGAACTCCATTTTCTCCTCTTAAAAATCCATAAGCATAATTGCCCTTGATTTCCAAAGTAATTGATTTTATTCCAATCCTTCCTTCGGGACTTGGTATCCCAAAGGTTTGCTCCAAAATCATTGTCTTAAATCCAGCCCTTTCAGCATATCTTTTATACATTCTAAAAAGCATCATCGCCCAATCCTTGGCGTCTACGCCTCCAGCTCCGGAATAGATAGAGAGAATAGCCGAACCTCTGTCGTATTCTCCTGAAAAAAACGCTTTAAATTCTTGTTTTTTGACTTTATCGTCCAAAATTTGACATTTTTCCTGAATCTCCTTTTTAAAAACATTTTCTTCTTTCGTAATTTCTCTTAGTTTTAATAATTCTTTAATTTCTAAACGAATTTTTTCATATTCATTAACATCATCTCTTACGCTTGCCAATTCTTGGCTGATTTTAATCGCTTTTTCTTTATTTTTCCAAAAATCTTTTTCTTGCGTCTCTTTTTCTAAATTCTTAATTTCTTTTTTCTTTTTTTCTATTTCAAAGACAGTCCCCCAAATCAAGGAATCTTTTTTGGAGATTTTCAATTTTATCTGAAATAACTTTCATATTTATTTGTTTAATGAAGAAGCAAGTAATTTAAGCGCGTTATTTAATCTCTCTATTGCTTCTTTTATTAATTTAATCGCCTCCTGAACATCGTTGCTCTTGTTTCCACAGCAACAACTTTTCTGAATACCAACTATGCCCGAGGAAACAGAACAATCCGAGGTTTCTCCTATGTCCTCCTCTCCTGTCTTGCAGGGCTTTAGCCCGGGATAAACAGCGCAAGTTCTGCAAATACCATAATCGTAATCCAGGGACTTGCATTTCACGGAACAAGTCATTTCCTGTTCTCCAGATATTGAAAACACCGCGTCGCTTTCGTCAAAAAAATAAAGAGGGCGAATAGAAGCGCTTACAAGAGACCTGTGTCCATAGAAGGAAGATATTCTTACAACATAATTGTCTCCATTAGGAATATTGTTATTTATTTTCCAATTATATTTACAGTTAAAAAGGTTTACCTTCCCAATATGCCTGACAAATTTTGACGTCCCGTCAGTTTCGTTGCTTTTCTGATATAAGTCAATCCTTCCCTTAAACCATGCTGGAAGCCAATTAGCATTTTTAAATTTTTCTTTAAGTGTCGTAATATCTCTTGTTGGCTCAGCTTTTACTTCCCAAAGTATTTCCTGCGTGTCTTTTCTGTCTAAGTTTTCCCCGCCATTAGGAGATACTATAGTAATAGAAATGTTTGGCAAAATAAATTTTTTGGTGACATTATCAATAATTCCTGTTTTAGGAACACCTACTTTTTTTTGCAACCTCTTAATAGCTGATTCTGTTAAATTGCCAAAATATCCTGTTTTGAGTTTTTCAGGATAAATTTGAGAATCCTGACTAAGAATTTCCTGAATAGATTTTATGTCTGAATTACGCATTCCTTTTTGAATGCTTGCGGCAGAAACGGTTCCAGCGATTAAAGTTATTCCTAAGGCAAAGACCAAAGCAAAAATAATTTTTTTCATATTTAATTTAAAATTAGTTTATATCTATTGCTTGTCAACTCTCAAGCAATTTAAAAATCATTAATCGACCTTTCAAAATCCTTATATCCTAATTATCCTAAAAAACAAAACCATTGTCAACAATGATTACAAAAAATATGTTTAAACTTCCAGTTTAAACATATTTTGCAGAGGTCTAACCTCTGCATGAGTTGCAAAACATTTACAGAGTTTGCAGAGGTCTAACCTCTGCATGGGTTTACAGAGGTCTAACTAACCTCTGCATTTTTCTACATTTTACCTATAAGTTTTAGGAAATTTCAGGAGACCCGGTCTCCCTTAGGGGAGACCGGGTCTCCACTGTCTTTTTTGTTTTAAAAATTGATGATTTATGTGTTTGGAAGAAAAAAGGGGACGCTTCACTTTTTCGCGTAGATTTCTCTATTTTTATGAAAAAAAAGTGTGGGGAAGTGATAGCCAGAGATATATGGAAAATCAAAAGATAAACCGAAAGACGAGAAGAGAAACCAAAAAAACGCCTAAAACCCCGACTAAAAGTGAAGCGTCCCCTAATTTGTTATATAGCTTAAGATAAAATGTGTATAATTGATCTATTATTGCTTAGCCTGGCTAAACAATAAAATTATTTAATGAATTTAAAAGTAGAAAGGATTTGGTTGTGTTCGTTCACGGCTCCATCGGTAGTTTTAAAATTATAAGCATAATTATCCTTTTTCACGCAACTCCAAGGAAGGTATTGATTAATACATTGATCACTACTATTAAGCGCTTGCATCCCTTTTATCCCTTCTATTTCCACACTCGCCCAATTTATGCTTTTAACATCTGATGTTTTACATCTTTGGTTGAGAGCAGAAACAATCAAATTTTTTGGACTCAAGCTGGTTATTGGAACTACTTTTCCTTCAAACATAGATGTCCCTGTTAATGGAGAAACAACCAAGGAATAATAAACACTTGAATCTTTTTTAAACACAGTTTGTTCATTTGAATAAGCGATTACAATATCTTTTGGATGTTTCAATTCATATCCATGTTCATTATTCTGATAAACTTTCCAATCAGCGGTTTCGTCTTGTGTTTGGGTTTTTTCTATTTTCTCTGTATCTGCTAATTTAGATTCCTTTGCAATTCCTTTATACTGCCAGGCAAAAATCCCGCCAGCCAAAAGAGCACAGACAATAATAATTAAAACCCCTGTTGAGGTAGAAATACCTTTGTTTAAATTTAATTTAGTCATATATTTT
>JAYELF010000012.1:0-5344 GCA_034717275.1 Patescibacteria group bacterium | reverse complement strand
ATCTTCTTCTTTTTCACCTTCTACTTCCTCCTCTTTTTCTTCTTCTTTTTCTTCTTCTACTTCCTCTTCTTGCCCATTAAGGGGAGTTAAAATTTCTTCGTAAAACATATTTTTAATTATTAATTTGTTAAATTGTTTAGGTCGACCTTTTCCCTTATCGTTTACTTTATGTTATTAAAAGTATATCTTTAAAACAATAAGAGATTTGGGTACAAAATTGATTATATATATAGTAGCGCGCTTGTCAAGACCTTAAATAGCAAATAGAATATAAGAGAGAATAAATTAAAATAGATTCAATGATTATTCCTAAAGAAGTTAAATTTATTATTAATGAGTTAAGGGTAAATAGTTTTGAGGCGTATATTATTGGCGGTTGTGTTAGAGATATTTTAAGAGGTGTTGAGCCGAATGACTGGGACATAACAACAAATGCTAATCCAAAAAAAATTAGTGAAATTTTTTCTAGTCCGCTTCAATCTCCAAACAAAGAATTTGGAGCGGTTAAAAGTTTTACGGACAATAAATTTGGAACTGTGGCCGTTTTAACTGGAAGTAAAAATCCAGCGCTAAAAGAGATAGAGATTACTCCCTATAGAGTTGAATCAAAATATTCTGACAAACGTCATCCAGGCGAAATAAAATGGGCAAAAACAATAGAACAAGATTTATCTAGGCGTGATTTTACTGTTAACGCTATGGCAATAAAACTTCCAGACGCAAAATCTGCGGAGAGTTATCATCTGCGAACAGATATTGTAGATATTTTTAACGGGCAAAAGGATTTGGAAAATAAGATTATTAGAGCGGTTGGCAGTCCAGAGGAAAGATTTGACGAAGATGCTCTTCGTTTAATGAGAGCGACGCGACTTGCTACTACGCTTGGGAAGGCATGGAAAATAGAGGCAAAGACATTAAGCGCAATTAAAAAAAGCGCTTGTTCTTTAAAATTAATTTCAAAAGAGAGGATAAAAGATGAGTTAATGAAGATTATAATGAGTGAGCAAGCCAAAGATGGTATTGAGCTTTTGAGAACATTAAATCTTTTAAAGGAAATTATTCCTGAATTAGAAGAGGGCTATGGTGTTGGACAAAACAAACATCATAAATACGATGTTTATGAACATAATTTACGTTGCTTAGAATATGCGGCTAAGAAAAATTTTAGCAAATATGTTAGGATATCTGCTTTGCTACATGATATTGCCAAGCCTAGAGTAAAACAAGGAGACGGACCCGATTCTACTTTTTATAACCACGAAGTGGTTGGCGCAAAAATGACGACCAAAATTTTAAATAATTTAAAATTTTCAAACAAAGATATTGAGAAAATTACTAAATTGGTAAGGTTTCATCTCTTTTATTATAATGTTGGTGAGGTTTCCGACTCGTCAGTAAGAAGATTGGTTTATAAAGTGGGATTGGAAAATATGGAGGAATTATTGCAATTAAGAATGTGCGACAGAATTGGTTCTGGTTGCCCAAAAGCCGAACCATATAAGTTAAGGCATTTAAAGTATTTAATTGAAAAAGTTTCCCAGGACCCTATCTCGGTGGCAACTCTTAATGTTGATGGCAAGGAAATAATAAAACTTTTAAAAATAAAACCGGGACCGAAAATAGGACAAATCCTTGATATTTTATTGGGTTATGTTTTATCTGAACCAGAAAAAAACAAAAAAGAAATTTTGAAAAAAGAAGTTGAAAAGTTAGGAATATTATCTGATGAGAACTTAGAAAAATTAGCCCAAAAAGCCAGAAAAGAAAGAGAAAAAATTGAAATAAAAAAAGATGAAATGACCAAAAAAAAGTATTGGGTGACTTAGCAAAAGCGGAAAACGCAAAATAAAAGAGTGAAACTGAAAATTAATAGGTTGAAAATTGACAGGGCAGGATTACAGGACTATATAAATTCAAAATTATTTAGTCATTAGACATTAGTCGTTTTATTACGGGATATGGTGTAATGGTAGCACGCGCGCTTCGGGAGTGCGTAATTCCAGTTCAATTCTGGATATCCCGACAGATTGGGCCTATAGTTTAATGGTAGAACACCACTTTCGCATAGTGGAGATGGCAGTCCGATTCTGCCTAGGTCCATATGAAACCAAAAAAAATAGGCGATTTTGGTGAAAAAATTGCTCAAAAGTACTTAGAAAGCAAGGGATATAAGATTTTGGATAGAAATTATTCAAGAAAATGGATGTCAGGTTTACAAAAAGGAGAGATTGATATTGTGGCTAAACCTTGCAGGGATATTTTTAAGGCTTTTTTGCGCAGGAAAGACAACATAATTCATTTTATAGAAGTAAAAACTTTGTCTTTTAACAAACATAAAGGATTTTTTCCAGAGGACAAAGTGAACTTTCAGAAACAGAGACAAATCAAAAGAATAGCTCAGGACTGGCTTTTAGAACGAAATATCCCCTTGGATTCAAAATGGCAGATTGATGTGGTCTCAGTTATAGTTAATATAAACACCAAAAAAGCAAAAATTCGCCACTTTAAAAACATCACTTCATCTTAAATTAACAGAGACCCGATCTCTGCAATTCTGATCTTTGTGGTTCTTGGTTTTTCAATTTTCTCTGTAATTCTGATAGTGGAATTTTTCTCAAATAATTTGACAAGCGATTTGAATTTGATATTATAAATTAAGTTGTCCGTGAGAGCGGATATTATTTTATATTATTTTACATTATACTTATATTATGGATTTGAAATCTTTTACATCAGCAGTTGCTCAAATCGCCGAGGAAAAAGGAGTTTCCTATGAAAAGGTTGTTGGAGTAATTGAGGCGGCCATTGCTACTGCCTATAAAAAGGATTTTGGTAAAAAAGGGCAGGTTATTAGATCAAAACTCAATCCTGAAACAGGAAAAGTTAAATTTTCGCAAGTGCAATTAGTTGTTGACGAAAGTATGCTGTATTCAGAAGAGGAATTAGAAGCAATGGCAAAGAATTTTTCTTCTGAGAAAGATGAGTTTTCAGAAGAAGAGAAAAAAGTGAGGTTTAACTCAGAGAAACATATAATGATAGATGATGCCAAAAAAATAAACTCAAAAATAAGCGTTGGAGAGGAATTAATTCAAGAATTAAAAACAAAAGAAGACTATGGCCGAATTGCCGCCCAAACAGCAAGACAGGTCGTCTTGCAAAAATTAAAAGAAGCAGAAAGAGATATTGTTTTTGAGGAATATAAATCAAAAGAAGGAGAAGTAATTTCAGGAATTGTTCAAAGAATTGAAGGGCAAAACATTTTTTTTGATGTTGGGAAAGCAACAGGTTTTTTGACAAAGGATGAGCATCCAATGGGAGAATTTTATAGAATAGGACAGAGAGTCAAGGTTTATGTTGTAAAAGTGGAGCAGACGCCGAAAGGAGCAATGGTTTTTTTGTCTCGTTCTTATCCCAAAATAGTTTCTAAATTGTTTGAATTAGAAGTCCCTGAAATTTCTTCTGGCTCAGTTATAGTTAATTCTATTGCGAGGGAAGCAGGTTCTCGTTCAAAAATTGCTGTATCCTCAAACACTGAAGGCGTGGACCCGATTGGCAGCATGGTCGGACAGAGAGGAATAAGAGTTTTCGCCGTAATAAATGAGTTGGGAGGCGAGAAAATAGATGTTATTGAATGGTCTGAAGACCCTGAAAAATATATTGCAAACTCTTTATCTCCAGCAAAGATTTTGGAGGTGAAAATTTTACCGAAAAACAAAGCTTTAGTTATTGTTCCAGAAGACCAGCTTTCGTTAGCAATAGGAAAAGAAGGTCAAAATGTTCGTTTGGCAGCTAAGCTAACAGGTTGGAAAATAGATGTTATTGGGCCTGGCGGGGATAAAACAGAAGAAGAAAAAGAAGAAACAAGGGACACGACAGGGGACAAAAAAGGAGGAATAATAAATAAAAAACAGGGGACAAAGGACAAAGATGAGGACAAGGACAAGAATGAGGACAAGAATAAGGACAAGAATAAGGACAAGCGCGGAGAGAGTATAGTCGCAAAAAATCATAAAAAAGAAAAAATAAAAACAAACGAATTGAAGCAAAAAAGCAAAGAAGATTAAGTTTAAAAATATGTTTTACGTCCCGATTATTGTTTCTATTTTTGCTATTATTTTTGCCCTTTTCTTAATCAAAGAAATAAATAAATCACCTTCCGGTTCTAAGGAGATGACGCATATTTCTCAAGCAATTAGAGAGGAGGCAATGGTTTTTCTCAAGAGAGAATATGTCGTTATCGCTATTTTTTCTGTTTTTTTATTTTTTATTCTTTTCGCGCTTCTTGGCTTTAAGGTAGTATTAGGTTTTTTAATTGGCGCGCTATTCTCTGGACTAATTGGGCTTTTAGGGATAGTAATTTCCACAAAAACAAATTTAAAGGTTGCTCAGGCGTCAAAACAAGATATATGTTATGCGCTCGGCATTTCATTTAAAGGAGGATTAGCAATAGCTTTTTTGGCGGCTGGAATTGGACTTTTCTCTGTGTCTGGGGTTTATCTTTTAACGAAAAATATTCAGGCGTTGATTGCTCTTGGATTTGGTTGCAGTTTGGTTTCTATTTTTACTTGTCTTGGAGGAGTGATTTACGCTAAATCTGCTGATATTGGAGCGGGATTGGCAGGAGAACAGAAAAAAGATATTCAAAAACGCAACCCAAAAAATTCTGTTGTAATCCTTGATTTGATTAGGGATAATATTGGCAACTGCGCTAGTGTGATTACCGATCTTTTCGGGACATATGTTGTAATAATGGTGGCAACAATGGCTTTAGGAAATTTAATTTTTCCCGGACAAGCCATAGCCATATTAATCCCCATATATTTAGCGGCTTGCGCTCTTTTGTCTTCCATTATAGCTAGTTTTTTTACCAGAATAAAAAATAGAAGTAAAAATATTATATCAATTTTTTATAAAGGTATTCTTATTACTGGAGTTTTGACTGCGTTTAGCTTTTTTTGGGTTTTAAAAGCTGGAACATTTTTTTTAAACCTATCTTTTGTTAATTTTTATTTATCTTTTTTGACTGGATTGATTGTGGCTAGCGGACTATTTTTAATTACGGGTTATTATTCTTCAGAAAAACATTGTCCAGTCTTTTCTATTGCTCGCGCTTCTAAAACAGAGCATACGATAAATATTATTGACGGCTTGTCAACGGGAATACAATCAATTGGATTGCGTATTATTTTAGTTTTTACTGGAATATTTTTTAGTTTTTGGCTGGGAGGAATATACGGAATATCTATTTGTGTTGTTTCAACGCTTTTTTTGATTTTATTAGTTATTGCGATAAACTCCTATGGCTTAATTACTGGAAATGCTTCTGGAATTGTTGAAATGTCTG
>JAYELF010000011.1:0-5583 GCA_034717275.1 Patescibacteria group bacterium | reverse complement strand
GTTAAAACAAATATTTTTCCTTTTAGTTTTTTGCCGATTTCTTTTGGAGGAATAATCTCTATTCCAGTTTTCATTAAATCGTCTATCAATTTTTGGTTTGTTTTTATTTGAAACCATTTATATATTCCTTCTGACGCTTTCTCTCCAATGCCGGAAACTTTTTTTAATTCGTCTATGCCAGCTCTTTTCAATTTATCAATGGAAATAAAATGGTTTGCCAAAATGTTTGATGTTTCCTCTCCAACATAACGGATACCCATAGCGTAAATAAAACAAGCAAAAGAAATTTTCTTTTTTTGCTGGATTGCCTTTACCAAATTGTCTGCTGATTTTTCAGCAAATCTCTCTAAGGAAATCAAATCACCTTCTTTTAGCGTGAAAATATCAGACGCTTGAGAAATTAAATTTTCATCTAAAAATTGACTAACAATTTTTGGGCCCAAGCCGTCTATATCAAACGCTTTTTTGGATGTGAAATGATAAAGAAATTTTCTTTTTTGAGCTCCGCAATTTTTATTCGGGCATCTCCACACAACCTGTCTTTTTGGCTTAATTAATTTTGCTCCGCAAATCGGACAAAATTTTGGAAAATCAAATTCCTTTTTCACGCCGATTCTAAGACCTTTTAGGACGTTAGACACTGCGGGAATAACATCGCCCGCTCTCTCCACAATCACTGTGTCTCCAATTTTTACGCCCAATCTTTTTATTTGGTCTTTGTTGTGCAATGTCGCGCGAGTAATAGTAGTTCCGCTAATCTTAACTGGTTTTAGTATTGCTATTGGAGTAATGGCTCCTGTCCTGCCAACTTGAATTTTTATGTCTTTGATAATTGTAGTAGCTTGTTTTGGAGAAAATTTAAGAGCCCTTGAGCCACGCGGGCTTTTGCCGATAAATCCCAATTTTTTAAAAAAGATGTTGTCATTGACATTTATGACTATACCGTCTATTAAAAAAGGCAATTTTTCTCTTTTTTTGGCAATTTCTCTCCAATAAGCAAGAATTTCGTCTGTGTTTTCGCATATTTTCCCGGGGTCTGTCTTAAATCCAAGGCAGGGTAAAAGTTGATGTTCTTCAGAATGTTTCTTTTGTCCAAAATCAGTAACAATAATATACGCTAAAAATTTCAAAGGACGAGAAGCGGCAATTTTGGGATTAAGCTGGCGAATAGAGCCAGCAGCCAAATTCCGCGGGTTTGCATAGGGTTTTTCTCCTTTTTTTAGTATTTTTGAATTAAAATTTTCAAACGCTTTTTTCTCCATATAAACTTCCCCGCGAACTTCAATTCTCTTATTTTTAATTAAAAACTCTATATTCTTTTTAACAGATTTTGGCAATAAATTTTTATGGTGAATTTCCAGCTTTAAGGGAATGCTTTCTATTGTTTTCAAATTTTGCGTTACATCCTCCCCTATTCTGCCATTTCCTCTTGTGGCTCCGCAAACAAAAATTCCTTTCTCATAAATTAGAGTAATTGCAAACCCGTCAATTTTTAATTCTGAAAAATACTCCAGTTTAGTTGATGGCTTTATTTTTTTTATATATGATTCCCATTCACAAAGCTCTTGTTCTGAAAAAATATCTTCTATGGATAACATTGGTTTTTTGTGGGAAAATTTTTTAAATTTTCCTAATGGCTTTCCCCCGATTCTTTGGGTTGGCGAATCCTTAGTAATAAATTCTGGATATGCTTGTTCTAATTTATAAAGTTCGTGTTTTAAAGAATCTAAGGCGTCAGAAGAAATCTCTTCCTTATCTAAAACATGATACAAATAGCGATGATGAGAAATTACTTTTCTTAATTTTTCAATTCTTTGTTTTGTTTGTTGTTTAGACATATCATTAATCAGTTATCATTTATCAATGATCAGTTATCATTTATCATTTATCAATGATTATTTATCAATGATTATTTATCAATGATTATTTATCAGTTATCAATTATCATTTATCATTTATCAATTATCGTTCAGGAGCGACAAAGACCCGTTCTCTATCTACTATTAGAGAATGGGTCTCTGTTTTTCTAAAACACGCATAGTCATATTTTTCAATCTTTAATAAGATATCTCTATTGCTCTCTTGATAGCCCTATAGGTGCCAACTGATTTGACGCAATATGTGTCTGCGTCGCATTCCAAGCCCGGTAAAATCACTGTAATAGAATAAGTAGAGCTATTACCCAATGGCGGATTACTTATTCCGTCAAGAGCCAGCGGATTGCCATTATTCACTACCTCCATCATAACCCTTTCAATCCCAGCGTCAGCTGTGTAAAAAGAAACGACCGAATTTCCCATTGCTCTTATTGTTTTTGTTTGGCTGATAAAAAGAGCGTTTAACCCTAAAACAATACCAAGAATTATCGCCATTATTATCAGGGCTAAATATAAGGAGACACCTTTTGATTTTTCGTTATTTCTCATAAATAAAAATTATTGAATTAATGCCTGTCAATATTTCTTTGAGAAAGGGTTGTTTGAATTTTCAATTCTGCTGGATTTTTAGTTATTCCTTTTATTTCTAAAGAAATGGTTATTCTTGGCTGTATGTCGTCGGTTGGATTCCAGCCATATTCAGGTCCGACATTAAAAGAAACTATGTTTAGTTCAGACGATGTTAAATAATTTTCTTGCAATACTCCTCCATTATCTATTATTTCCTTTAATCTATAAACATTTGTTCCTCCCGAATCAAGCTCGCAAGAAAATTGCCTGCATTTCCCGTCATAACCCTTAAACTTTATTCCATCAGATGTTTTCTCGTAATTTAGATTTGCGCCGCAATTACCGTTTTCATCATACTGCGCCATTCTTATCGCGCGACTCATATATTCCATAGCGTAAGACGCCTCGTTTGAAATTTTAATCGCTGATTGGGCTCTTTTCTGCATTTTAAGGACAGACACAAAAATTCCCATAGTAATGGTTATTATTAAAGAAAAAACGAAAAGAGTTACCAAAACCTCAACTAAACTGAAACCATTTGATTTTTTTGAAAAAGAATTATTTAAAATGTGTTTAATTTTCATAATGGTAGCCAATCATATAAATAGGTTTCCGCGTCAATTGAAAAACTTTTTCCTCTATCCATCCAGCTGACTTCAACCAAAACGTCTATATAATGATCTGAAGATAAGTGATTAGTAAGAATAATTTTTCTTGTAAATTTAGTCGTATCCCCTGAATCATAGTTGTAAAATCCTTTAACTTCATCAAATTTTAGAGGGTTTCCTGTATAATTGTCTAACGCTGAATTCTCATAATCCGCCTCGTAATTCCCTGTGTCTAATCCATTATAAGGGCCAATGCCTGCTAACCAATTAGAATCTCTTATATTCCTAACTATTTCAATTCCCTCTTGAGATAAATACGCGGCTGTTAAGCGGTCAAGGGAACGAGAGGTTGAAATGGATGTTTTTTGAATTAAAAGATAAGCAGCTCCAATTCCGGCTGTAATCAAAAAAATAGCCACAATCATTTCAATTAAAGTAAATCCTTTTTTTCTTTGCATAATTTTATTCAATAGTAACTAAACCAATTTTATTGATTTTAATAGTTTTTGTTTTATTGTTATCGCTGTCCAAACAAAGAATAATAACAGCGAGATTCCCTTCTATCCCGTCTCCAACAATTTTAATAGATGGGTCTGGCGGTTTAAAATTTACGCTCACAGAATTAACTTCTGCAGAATCGCAATAAATTGTTTTTATAGAAACCTTTTTTTCTAATTTGATTTCGCTTACTGTTTGATCTGTCGTGCTATATTCTTCATCCCCTGGAGAAGGATTTGTATCAGCATATATATACAAAAGGTTTGTTGGGCTTTTTTCAAAATAAACTCCGTATCCCGGTGGGACATTGCCGGTGGATAGTTCTCGGACAGACATTGCCATTTCTTTAGCTCCCCTTATATCCTGCGCAACTTGCAAAGCAGAACGCTCAAGAGCAAGTCTGCGTTCGCTCCAGTAATAACTCGGAATAATCACGGCGGTTAAAATAGAAATAACTGCCACAACAATAAGAATTTCAACAAGTGTAAAAGCTTTAGATTTCATTCTTATATTTTACATTAAATTAAATTAAATTGAAATACCAATTAAAAATATATTCACCCCAAAATAAAGCGATAAATGTTCCTGTTATTAAAAATGGCCCAAATGGCACTTCTGACTTTAGGGTCTTTTTTGAAAGCATTATTAGCCCTATTCCAATTATGGCGCCAAGAAAAAATGCCATAAACAAAGCAATTAAAATTTTTGGAAAACCAAGTAATACTCCCATAAAAAAAGCTAATTTAACATCTCCAAAACCCATCCATTTTCCGCGAGAAATCAGAAAAATTATTAAGAAAAACATAGCCGCGCCCAGACCGCTTAAAATTAAGTAAGAGATATTAAGCAAATGAAAATTAAAAATTATTTGATAGAGAAAAACAAAGATAATTGATGGATATATTATTTCATCCGGAATAAGATAGTATTTTAAGTCATAGACAAAAATAATTATCAAAGAACAAGAGATAAGAAACAGGAAAGAAAAGATTAATGTTGTTTGAAAATTGAAAACTGAAATACCTGCCCCATCAGGCAGGAAAATGTCTAATCTGGTGAAAAAATTGAAAACTAAGAGAAATGTCAATCCTGTTGCGATTTCAACTAATGGATATTGCCAAGAAATTGGTTTTTTACAGTAGCGGCATTTCCCTTTTAAAAGGAAAAAACTAATAATTGGAATAAGGTCGTTCCAATTTAATTTATGGCCACAATAAGGGCAATGAGACCTTTCTAACAAAATATTCTCTTTGCTGCGCAAGCGATAAATTATCGCATTTAGAAAACTGCCCATTATTAAACCAAAAAGAAAAATAATTAAATAAGAAAAAAAGTTCATTATCAAAGATTAATTAATGATCATTTATCATTGATTATTGACCATTATAGCAAATTATTAATATATTTTAAAACTAAATGCAGAGGTTAGACCTCTGCAGAACTCTGCAGAACTCTGCAGAACTGCAGTTGCAGAGGTTAGACCTCTGCAGACCTCTGCAGAACTCTGCAGTTGCAGAGGTTAGACCTCTGCAGAACTCTGCAGAAACTCTGCAGAAATTTTACAACTAAAAAAGCTGGCAAAGAAACGGGCGTTGACCAAGGTATCAATAATCAGTCTGCAGACGTTGCAGAGGTCAGACCTCTGCATTGTGCTCTGCATTGTGCATTATCGGGTTGTGCACATATTGTGTATGCGCATTACAAGTTGTGCATTATCGGGTTGTGCACATCCAGCAGATTGCAAGTTGTGCATTGCAAGTTGTGCATTACAAGTTGTGCATTATCGGGTTGTGCACATATGATATGACTCTGCAGAATTATCGGGTTATGCGCATATGATTAAAAATAATAATAGGGATTCAATCTTGAATCCCTATTATTAATTATACTATTTATTCTCTCAAACAGTAATATTATTATGGACAAGCAGTAGTTGTACAAGCTCCACTTGTTTTACCAACATAACCAGTCGAGTCTACGCACCAATAATCAGAAGTACCTGTTTTTAATTTAGAACTAACGCAATAATT
>JAYELF010000010.1:0-5662 GCA_034717275.1 Patescibacteria group bacterium | reverse complement strand
AAATAAAAACAAATTAGTCAATCTAAATTAATTATCAATTATTGATAAATGATAATTGATAATTGATAAATGATAATTGATTAATGATAAATAATAAATGATTATTGATAAATAATAAATGATCAATGATAAATCAGGGGGCTCGTCTTCTGCAAATTTGTGGTATAATGTAGGAATATGAAAACAAATATGTTTTTTAAACCAAAGATATTTAAGTCGTACGACATTCGTGGCATATACCCGAAAGAAATTAATGAAAAAACAGCAGAAAAAGTTGGGATGTCTTTTGTTGAGTTTTTAAATCAAACCAACAAAAATAAAAATCCTAAAAAGTTAAATATTGTCGTAGGCAGGGATAATCGTATTTCATCTAAAAGTTTATTTAAAAGTTTATCCAAAGGGATTATGGATTGCGGAGCGAATGTTATTGATATAGGGCTTTCAACCTCTCCAATGCTTTATTGGGCTGTTGCTCATTATAAATTTGACGGGGGAGTGGAAATTACCGCTTCTCATAACTCTCCGCAATATAACGGTTTTAAATTAGTCCGAAAAAACGCTGTTCCAATTAGCGGAAGCAGCGGTTTAGAGTTGATAAAAAATATAATCAAAAAAAACGAACTCAAGCCCTATAAATTAAAAGGAAAAATTATACATAAAAAAGTTTTTAAAGAATACCTGAAGTTTATTTTCAGCAGAATTGATGTTAAAAATATTCAATCTTTTAAAGTGGTCGCGGATACCGCGAATGCGGTTTCTGGAATAGTTGCGCATGGGGTTCTTAAGAAAATGAACTGTAAATATTATCATTTATTTTCTACGCTTGACAATAAATTTCCAAATCATTTTCCCAACCCTCTTTTGAAAAAAAATTTAAGAAGCATTTGCCAGAAAATTAAAGATAAAAAAGCTGATTTGGGAATTGCTTTTGACGGGGACGGAGATAGAATTGTTTTTATTGACGAAAACGGAAGGATTGTTTCAGGAGATATAATAACAGCCATAATGGCACAGTTTATTTTAAGAGAAAATTCCCAACAAAAAATTCTATATGATCTTTGTTCAAGCAGGATAGTAAAGGAAACAATCTTACAAAACAAAGGAATTCCGAGAATAAGCAGAAAGGGGCATTCTTTTATAAAAGAAAAAATGAGGAGGGAGGATATTTTGTTTGGCGGAGAATTTTCAGGCCATTATTACTATAAAAAACATTATTTTTCTGAATCACCATTTTTTGTTTTATTCAAAATATTGGAGGAGATGTCTAAAACAAAAAAGAAATTTTCTGATTTAACCCAGCCATTGAATAAATATTTTCATTCAGGAGAAATAAATTTTAAAATAAAAAACAAAAAAGAAATTTTAAAAAAATTGGAGAAAAAATATTCTAAAGGAAAAATTTCTCATTTAGACGGATTGAAAATTGATTTTAAAGATTGGTGGTTTAACGCTCGTTTTTCTCAAACCGAACCCTTACTTCGGTTAATCGTAGAAGCAAAAACAAAAAAAACAATGAACCTAAAGAAAAAAGAATTAAAATCACTAATCTGCAGAAAATGCAGAGGTTAGACCTCTGCAGACAAAATGCAGAGGTTAGACCTCTGCAGGACTCTGCAGGACTCTGCAGGATTCAATAATAAATTATGTTAATCCCATTTTTTTTCGGGCTTTTTTAATGGTTGGGATTGCCATAGCATGAGCTCTTTTTTTGCCATTATCCAAGATTTTTTTAATGGAATTTTTTTTGGATAAAAGCTCTTTTTTCTTTTTTCTAAAGGGTTCTAATTTTTCTTTGATTAAAACGGCTAACGAATTTTTGAAAGACGAATATCCCTTTCCCTCAAATTCTTTTTCTAAACTTTTAATTGATTTTTCTGAAAACAGGGAATATATTGTTAAGAGATTTGAAATGCCCGGCTTTTTTTCTGGATTATATATTATTTCTTTGCCAGAATCGGTGATACTGGTAATTATTTTTTTTTCAATTATTTCTGGTTTGTCAAAAAGCCCTATATAACTCTCTGGCTTGTCTGATTTTGACATTTTTTTTCTTGGTTCTGTCAAGCTCATTATTTTTGCTCCGTGTTTTGGGAGAAATGCGTTTGGTATTTTAAATGTTTCTCCAAATTTTTGATTAAATTTTCTGGCAATAGTTCTTGTTAATTCAACATGCTGTTTTTGGTCTTTTCCAACAGGAACAATCTCTGTTTGATAAAGGAGAATATCTGCAGACATTAATATTGGATAGTTAAGAAGTCCGGCATTGAGATTTTTTTTGAATTTTCGGGCTTTTTCTTTGTATTGAGTCATTCTTGTTAAATCGCCGATTGGAGTTATCGTATTAAGCAACCATGCCAGTTCGGTATGTTCTTTTATATGGGACTGGACATAGATTATGGATTTTTTGGGGTCAATACCAGCGGAAAGATATGCGATTGCTTTTTCCAAAATTAATTCTTGTAAATTTTCTGGATTAAATTCAGATGTTAGCGCGTGCAAATCAACTATACAAAAAAGACACTCGTTATTTTTTTGCAGTTCAACCCATTGTTTAAGTGCTCCGCAGTAATTTCCAATATGAATAACCCCTGTTGGTTGTATGCCTGAAAAAATTCGCATAATTTTATCATTAATCAATAATCAATTATCATTAATCAATAATCATTTATTAATTTATATTTTTAGACCTCAATAATAACCGGAAGTATCATTGGCCTTCTTTCTGTTTTAGTATACAGGAAATCGCCGACATTGTCTCTGATGTTATTCTTTACATAAACCCAGTTTATGCTTTCTCTCTCTCCAATAGCTTTATTTATAGTTTCTACTACCTTTTTTCTTGTTTCAAAAAGTAATTGCTTTGATTCTCTAAGATAAACGAATCCTCTGGATATTATGTCTGGAGAATTTTGTATTTTGCCTGTTCTATGGTCAACTACTACTATAATGACAAACATTCCATCTTCAGCCAAGGTTTGACGGTCGCGAAGGACTATCTCTCCAACATCTCCAACTCCCAACCCGTCAACCATTATATAGTTTGACGGAATTCTTTCTTTCTCAATGAAAATTTTATTTGGACTAATATTTACCACTTGTCCATTTTCTATTATAGCAATATTTTCTTTTAACACTCCATTATTTTTTGCCAATTCAGTGTGATTAACAAGCATAGAATACTGGCCGTGAACAGGAATAAAAAATTTCGGTTTCATTATTTCAAGCATTTGATTTAATTCGTCTTTATGAGCGTGGCCACTGGTGTGAATATCCATCATTTTATAATGGTACACTTTTACTTTTTGCCTATAGAGTTCATCTTTTAGGTTTTGGACGGTTCTCTCATTTCCCGGGACAACCGAAGAAGAGAAAATAGCGGTATCTCCTTCCTTAAATCTGATAAATCGATGTCCCTTATTAACAATTCTCATTAATACAGCATTACTTTCTCCTTGAGCTCCTGTGCATATAATCGTTATTTTTGAATCAGGATAGCTTTGCACATCTTTTGTTTTTATGAAAGTTCCTTTTTTAAACTTAATATATCCGAGGTGTTTGCAAATTTCAACGTTTATTTTCATAGAATGTCCGTCAATAGCGATTTTTCTTCCATATTTTTCAGACAAGGTGATTAATTGCTGAATACGATTAATAAGAGACGCAAAAGTAGAGGCGATTATTCTTCCTTTTGATTCTTGAAAAACCTTTTCTAAATTTTCTATAATCTTTTTTTCGGACAAAGAATGCCCTTCTGTTTCCGCTCCAGTAGAATCTGACATTAAAAGCAAAACTTTTTCAGAACTAATTCTTCTTAATTTTTCAAAATTTGTTGGCAATTCGTTGACTGGATTCTCGTCAAACTTAAAGTCGGATGTGTGAACGATATTTCCAATAGGTGTTTTTATAAAAAGACCAAAGTTGTCGGAAATGCTGTGATTCTGCCTAAAAAATTCTATTTTAAAAGGGCCTAATTTTATTTTGCTATTATCTCCTATTTTTTCTATTTTTAATTTTGGCAATTTCGGAAAATCAACTTGTCTTTTTAAGATAATACCTTTTGTTAGTCCTCCTGCATAAAGCGGGACATCAAACCCGATTTTTTTAATAAGATAGGGGATAGCTCCAATATGGTCGTAATGTCCGTGAGTAAATACCGCTCCAACTATGTTTTTTCTTTTTCCATGAAGATAAGAGATATTCGGGACAATGCAATCAATCCCTGGCATATTTTCTTCTGGAAAGCGAAGTCCAATATCAATAATTAAAATTGCATTATCGTATTCAAGAAGAGTCATATTTTTTCCAATTTCTCCTAATCCGCCCAATGGCATTATTCGTAGATTTTGTATTTTTTGTATTTTTTCCATAATTTTTTTAAGTTATTAAATATTATTTATCATTAACCAATGGTCACTTATGCATAGAGTTGCAGAGGTCTAACCTCTGCATTCCGCATTCTGCATTTTTCCTGCAGAGGTCTAACCTCTGCAGAGGTTATGCATGGAGTTGCAGAGGTCTAACCTCTGCATTCCGCAATTAATCATTAATCATTTATTATTAATCGCTAATCAATGGTGCGGGTAGGAGGACTTGCACCTCCACAGGAATTTTTCCCACAGGCTTCTGAGACCTGCGCGTCTTCTGTTCCGCCATACCCGCTTATCCTACTAATCAATAATCAATATCTATTCTTTCAAAAAATCTAAGTTTTTTGGCATTGTTTTTAGGGGTTTCTCAAACCTCAACTTGGGTGTATTTTTATAATTTTTATTTTTTATCCATCCTTTTTTAGTGTAAAAATAACAAGCTCCGTGTTTTTCTTCAATCATATCATAGGTATTTTTACATTTTCCTGAAACCCAATTAGCTAATTCTAATTTTGTATTTGATGGATTAATAGTTAAATGGTCGTAATAAGAGGGGACTATAACAATATCGCCTTTTCTTGCTTGGACAGCGTAAACATCTTCAACCTTATTGTTTGCGTATTTTTGAAACAGAAATATCGCATTACCTGAATTCACCACATATATCTCTCCATATTTATTTGAGTGGCGATGCCCTTTTGTTTTTAGAAATTCTTTGCCCAGCATTTTCGGAGGCATAATTGTAATATCATATCTCAAGCCGTCTTTTTTCTTAACGCCTCTATACATATAATATAATTCAAGATTTTTTGCTTTTTTTGCCCATCCTGCATCGCATAAAACAATCCTCATATCATTTAAAAATCTTATTTCTGGCTTCTTGGCTATTTTCATAACTGATGATTGGATTATTATTCTATATTTATTATTTTAATTTTCTTTTTGTTTTGAGGTACCAATTTTGGATATTTAGAAATCTTTTTGACGGTTGAGATATAAGCCCTGTTTCTATTCCCTTGATTTTATCAGAGACAAAATAGACATAATTTGGGCTGTATAAAAATATGGCTGGGCAATCTTCGCTTATAATTTCTTGGAATTTTTGATATTTTTTAATACGAACTTCAGGATTAGAACAGGTTCTTATTTCCTCTAAAATTTTGTCCGCTTTTTTATTATCATACTTAGAAAGATTAAGCCCTGGGTCGTTTTTTTGAGATGAATGCCAAAATGGAAATGGGTCTGGGGTAATCTCTAACACTTCTCCGAACAATAAGGAGTCATAACTTCTCGGT
>JAYELF010000009.1:0-5919 GCA_034717275.1 Patescibacteria group bacterium | reverse complement strand
ATTGAATCTTATAAAAGAGCTTATTAGGTTTCCTGATATTATTGAAAATACCGCGACTGACTATCAGGTTCAGAGGTTGCCGAATTATGCTTTGGAATTAGTGAGCGCTTTTCATAAATTTTATGAAGAATGCCGTGTTTTGACAGATGATAAAAAATTAGCGCAAGCCAGATTGGGATTAGTAAAAGCCACAAAAATTGTTTTAGAAAATACATTAGATTTAATGGGAATTTCTGCTCCAGAGAAAATGTAATAAGCGCTTAAGGGGTTTATTAACAAGGAGCATAGAAAGAGTTTTTATTATTATATATTTTTATAATTATTTATATGAAATTTAATTTTTCAAACAATCCTTCCCGCAATAGCGCGAATAGCGTTGCGGGCAGGGAAGAAAAAATTTTAAAATTTTGGGAAAAAAATAAAATTTTTGAAAAAAGCGTCAAGCAACGCGTTAATAAGCAGAATTTTGTTTTTTACGAAGGACCTCCTTATGCCAATGGAAAACCGGGAATTCATCATCTTTTAGCCAGAGCATTTAAGGATATTATACTTCGCTACAAAACAATGAAGGGTTTTTTAGTAGAAAGAAAAGCTGGCTGGGACACGCATGGACTTCCTACAGAGATGGAATCTGAAAAGAAATTGAAAATAAAATCCAAAAAAGAAATAGAAAAAATAGGCATTGCAAAATTTGTTAGAGAATGCAAGAGAAATGTTTTTATTTACAAAAAAGAATGGGAGAATTTTACAAAAAGAATCGGTTTTTGGATAGATTTGGAAAATCCGTACATCACATGCGCAAATGATTATATGGAAACTGTGTGGTGGACAATAAAGCAAATTTGGGAAAAAGGACTTCTATATAAAGATTATAAGGTTGTTCCTTATTGTCCGAGATGCGGGACTTCTCTTTCTTCTCATGAAGTGGCTCAGGGATATAAAAAAGTAAAGGATTTAACAGTATATGTTAAATTTAAACTTGAAAATCAAAAAAATACATATTTTTTAATTTGGACCACTACGCCTTGGACATTACCCGGAAACATAGCCATAGCCGTCAATCCAAAATTTACCTATTCAAAAGTCAGGGTTAATAAAGAAATTTTAATTTTGGCGAAAGAAAGAATAAAAGAATGCGGAATTAAGGCGGACGCCATAGAAGAGGTTAAAGGCAGAGAGCTTATAGGGTTAAAATATACTCCAATTTATCCTTATCAAGATAAATCAAAAAAAGCGTTTTCTAAGTCATACGAGGTTATTTCTGGTAATTTTATATCACTTGAAGAGGGAACAGGAATTGTTCATATTGCCCCAGCTTTTGGAGAAGATGATATGAATGTAATCCAAGAGGCAAATCAAAAATCAAAGAATAAATTTCCGATTTTAATTACGGTTAACGATGAAGGCAAAATGACAACCCCAGGATATAAATGGGATAATATATTTGTTAAAAAAGCGGACGCATTAATTATTTCAGACATAGAAAGTAAAAAACTTTTATTTGCAAAAGAAACCTATGAACATGATTATCCGTTTTGTTGGAGATGTGGCACTCCATTAATCTATTACGCCAAGGAAAGCTGGTTTATAAATATGAAAAGCGTTAAAAAAGATTTAATTCAAAATAACCAAAAAATAAATTGGATACCAAGATATTTAAAAAATGGAAGGGTTGGAGAATGGTTGAATAATGTCAGGGATTGGACGCTTTCAAGGGAAAGATATTGGGGAACTCCTATGCCTATTTGGCAATGTCAGGAATGCGGGCATATTGAGGTTATTGGAAGTAAAAAAGATTTAATCAATCAGAGATTTAGCTCAAATAGATATTTTATTTTAAGGCACGGAGAAACACTTTATCAAATAAGCAAGAAAGGTATAATTTATCCATCCTACGAAAAAAATTCCATTGCTCTGCATCCAATCGGAAGGGAACATATTAAAAAACAGGCAAAAAAATTAAAAATTCTTTTGAAAAACAAAAAAATTGATTTAATTTATTCTTCGGATGCAACCAGAACATTTGAAACAGCTGAAATTGTTTCTAAAGAATTTGGTTCAAAAGTGATACCTGATAAACGGCTTCGCGATACGGATTTCGGAATTTATTTTGGGAAAACAGAAGAAGAGTTTAAAAAATATTACCCAGAAAGCATAGATAGATTCTCTAAAAAAATAACAAAAGGCGATAGTTGGAACGGATGCAGAAAGAGAGTTCTTGAATGTATAAACGATATAGACGAGAAAAACGAAAATAAAATTATTTTAATTGTTAGCCATCGCGACCCTCTTTGGTTAATAGAGGGAGCAATGAATGGATTGAGCGACGAAAAACTTTTGCGTCAAAGGGTTAAGGACACTCTTGTAAGGCCGGGAGAAATAAGAAGAATTAAATTTAAAAGAATTCCTGTCAACGAAAAAGGGGAAATTGATTTTCATAGGCCATATATTGACGATTTGAAGTTTAGCTGTCCTAAATGTCATAAAAAAATGAAAAGAATTAATGAGGTTGTGGATTGTTGGTTTGACTCTGGCTCAATGCCGTTTGCTCAATATCATTATCCTTTTGCCAGCAATAGCGTAATCTCGCAGAGCTCGGATAACTATGGGATAGAAAATAAAAAATTATCAATTCAATTGCCAAGAAATTTTCCCGCCGATTTTATTTGTGAGGGGATAGATCAAACAAGAGGATGGTTTTATACCCTTTTGGCGATTTCTACTTTGTTGGGATTTAAGACTCCTTATAAAAATGTGATTTCTCTTGGCTTGGTTTTAGATGAAAACGGAGAAAAAATGTCAAAGTCAAGGGGAAATGCGGTTGAGCCATGGGATATTGTCAATAAATACGGAGCTGACGCTGTTCGCTGGTATTTTTATAGAATAAACCAACCCGGCGATTTTAAACTTTTTTCTGAAAAAGACGCAGAACAATGTTTAAAAAATTTTATTTTTTGTCTTTGGAACTGTTATACTTTTTTTGAAACATATGTCTCAAAAAAAGACCTTTCAGAGTTAAATTTTAAAATATTAAAATCAAACAATGTATTAGACAGATGGATTATTTCAAAATTCAATGTTTTAATCAAGCAAGCAACACAGAGGTTAGATGAATATGATATTAATTCAGCTGTTCATCTTATTGAAGCATTTGTTATTGAAGATTTTTCGCAATGGTATATAAGGAGGTCAAGAAAAAGATTTCATCGGAAATCAGGAGAAAATCAATGTAAGGGCAAAAAAGAATTCCAAAATGCGTCTCAAACATACGCCTTTATTCTTTTAAACCTAAGCAAAATCATTGCGCCGTTTGCCCCTTTTCTCGCCGAAGAACTATATAAAAAATTAAATCAAAAATTTTTGTCTGTTCATTTAACTGATTACCCAATTTCTGACGAGGCGAGAATTGATAAAAAATTAGAGAGAAAAATGGCGGAAACTAGAGAGATTCTTAGTTTTATTTTGTTTGAGAGGAAAAAAGCCGGAATTAAGGTTCGCCAGCCATTAGGAGAATTAAAAATTAGGGATTGTAAATTAAAGGGGGAAACAGAATTATTAGAGCTTATAAAAGAGGAGGCGAATATTAAAAAAATAGTTTGGGATAGCAATCTTAAGAATGAGATAGAATTAGACACAAAAATTACAGATGAATTAAGGGAAGAGGGGTTTGTAAGAGAAATTATTCGTTCTTTTCAAGAGATGAGAAAGACAGCTGGGCTTTGTCCAAACACTAAAATTTCAGTTTATATATTGGCTGAGAATTTTTTGAAAGATATATTAGACAAAAACAAGCTATATATTATAAAAGAAGTTAATATCAGCAGTTTTGATTTTGTAAAAAATAAAAAGAAAAGATTTGATAAGGAAAAAACAATTAATATTAATGGAAAAAATCTTTGGCTGGCGATACTTAAAAAATAATATTTATTTGAATAAATATTGAAAATTGCTAAAATTAGTATAACAAATAAACACTGTTTAGAATTTTTACGAATTAAGAAATAACTAAAAATGAAAAAAGCAATTATTATTTTTATTATAATCTTGGCTTTGTCGGCAGGCATTGCCGGATTTTATCATTATCAGAAAAATTCTTATTCAAAAGAGACATTGAAGATAGAAATTTTAGGGATGAAAGAAGTTGATTTGGCTCAAAAAATTGTTTATACTGTGAAATACAAAAATAACGGCAATGCTCGGCTTGAAAATCCGAAGCTTACGTTTGAATGTCCTGACAATTCCTTAAAATGTTCTATTGTTGGAGAAGAGGAATCTGAAGGGCAAGGAAATTTATTGAGAAAAACTATTTCTTTGTTGACTATTTATCCCGGAGAGGAGAAAACAATACAAATTGAAGCTCGTCTTCTTGGTTCGGAAAATGATACAAAAGTCGCAAGGGCGTCTTTAACTTATCAGCCGAAAGATTTAAAGGGTTACTATGAATCAGTTACCACATTTACAAGTGTTATTAAAAAGGTTCCAATAACGTTTGGGATTGATATTCCATCAAAAATTGAATCAGGCAAAGAAATTTCTATTCTCTCTAATTATTTTTCACACATTAATTATCCATTATCAAATTTAAGCGTTATTGCCGAGTATCCGTCAGATTTTAACTTTTTAGAGGCAAATCCGTTAGCTTTAGAAAAAACAAATTGGGATATTGGGCTTTTGAACGAGAATCAGGGAGGGAGAATAGAAATAAAGGGAACTCTTAACGGAGAGGTTAAAGAGCAAAAGATTTTTAAGATAAGGTTTGGAATTTGGCAAGAGGGAGAATTTACCTTATTGAAAGAAATTGTTAAGGCGGTTGAAATAGTTAGTCCTTCTTTATATATTTCTCAATCAATTAACAATAATCCAAAATATATTGCTGACCCGGGAGAGCTTTTACATTACGAGATTTTCTTTAAAAATATTGGAGAACAGGCGCAAGAAAATATGTTTTTGGTGGTAAAATTAGAAGGAAACGCGTTTGACTATCAGTCCATAAGGACTGATTCTGGAAATTTTGCCAGCGGAGATAATTCAATTATTTTTGACTGGAGGCGGGTTCCAATGCTTAGATTTTTGGATGCTCAAGAAGAAGGAAAAGTTGAGTTTTGGATTGAATTAAAAAAAGAATGGGAAATGACCCAATCGCAAGAAGACAATTTTATTATCAGAAACAAGATTTATCTTAGTCAGGCAAGAGAGGAGTTTGCGAATAAGGTTAATTCAATGTTGAATTTGAGCCAAAAAGGATATTTTGAAGATGAGGTTTTTGGCAATTCTGGCCCTATTCCTCCGAAAGTCGGACAAAAAACCACATATACAATTATTTGGCAAATAAAAAATCATTACAATATACTTAAAAATGTTAAGGTAAAGACGCTGTTGCCGCAAAACGTGGAATTTGTTGGAAGTATTTTTCCAGAACAAGAAATAGAAAAAATCGCCTTTGACCCTGTTTCTCGGGAAATTGTCTGGGATGTTGGAGATATTGAAAATAAAGACGGAGTTGTTTTGCAGAATAGAAATATCGCTTTCCAGATATCTTTTATTCCCAATGAAGCTCAAAGAGGGACAAAGCCAGAAATTATAGGAAAGGGAAGAATAAGCGGGGAAGACGAATGGACAGGCATTGTTGTTGATGGTTTTAGTCCAGCTATTAATACTACCTTACCTGATGACAGGACTATTTCTGAAGAAGCGGGAATTATTCAATAATATTAAACGATGTTTTACAGCAAAGAGATTTTCATTTTAAATGTCAAAAATTTTTAATAAATCAAAATTGATAAAAATGTTATGAATTCAATAGCAAAAATTGTTTCTATCTGCAAGCAAAGAGGTTTTGTGTTTCCATCTTCAGAAATTTATGGAGGATTTGAGTCGTGTTATGATTTTGGGCCTCTGGGGGTTGAAATGAAAAAAAAT
>JAYELF010000008.1:0-6045 GCA_034717275.1 Patescibacteria group bacterium | reverse complement strand
ATTGATAATTAATAATTGATAATTGATAAATGATTAATGATAAATCATATTCTTAGATTAGCATTTGCTTTAATATTTTTGTATATTTTTGTTTTTCCTTTTAAACATCCGCAATATCCTGTTACCCCAACCATTACCGCATTATCTGCGCATAATTTCGGAGTCGGGACATAAAACTTGAGATTTGGCAGTTGTTTTTTAATTGTTTGTTTAAACTGCTTTCCAAGTTCTTGGTTTGCGGCTACTCCTCCTCCAAGCATTATTGTCTTCACATTATATTCTTTGCACGCTTTTATAGTTTTGGCAATCAGCACATCAATAATAGCTTGTTCAATCTCATAGCACATTTTTTGGATATACCCTTCTTTTTTTCTAATTTTTATTGGTTCTTTTTTAAAGCTATATAATACAGCGGTTTTTAATCCAGAAAAAGAAAAATCATAATTTTTTTGATAAATCATTGGTCTTGGTAAAACCGCAGATATTTCTTTTTTGTTAAAATCAACAGAGACCCGATCTCTGTATTTTTTTGCTTGTTTTTCTATTATTGGTCCTCCGGGATAATCAAGTCCCAAGATTCTCGCTGTTTTATCAAAACATTCACCAGCTGCGTCATCTCTTGTTTCTCCTATAATTTTATATTTCCCAATGTCCTTTATTAAAATTAATTGAGTGTGCCCGCCGGAAACAACCAAACAAATTGCTGGAAATTCAATTTGCCTAAATGTTTGATTTTTGCGTTTAGTGTTTTTATTAATTGGTTTTAGCCAATTAACAAGTATATGAGCTTCTATATGATTAATCGGTATTATAGGCAAATTCCAATAATAAGACAGGGCTTTGGCAAGATTAACGCCTACCCATAAGCAGGGCTCTAATCCGGGACCGTTTGTTATGGCGATTATATCAACTTTCGGTTTTTCGTATTTTTCTAAAAAATTTTTTAATTGCTGTCCAAGAACCTTTTCTTGCTCCAAAATTTTTTCTAAAGTTTTAAATTTCCCGCTGTTATTTTGCGTTTTACGTTTTATATTTTGCGTTTTAAGCAATCCAGCCCTTTCTAAAGATTTTTTTAATACAGGGACTATGTTTTGTTGATGTTCTCTTTTTGCCATAATCGGATATACGCCTCCATATTTTTTATGAATTTCTGTTTGCGATGAAATAATATTAGACAAAACCTCAAACATATTGTCTTTTGAATAAGGAGTTTTAACGACTGATACGCAGGTATCGTCGCACGATGTTTCAATAGCTAAGATAATCATAATCCCATTTTAACTTTTTACTTGTTGTTTTTCAATTTTTATGTTAATTTTGTAAACAATGGCGCTATCGTCTAGCTTGGCCTAGGACACCGGGCCTTCAATCCGGTAACATGGGTTCAAATCCCATTAGCGCCGCAAATAATTTACTCAAAATGCGCTTTTGTTTGGAATTTTTCTAATTTTCCTCTAATTTGAGGAAAATTTTTTAATCTGTGGTCTTTTTCTAAAATTTTTTTAGCTTCATCGCGTGTTTTTTCTACTAAAGAAACATCTTTTAACGCGTCCATTGTTAAATCAGGAATTCCTGATTGTCTTGTTCCGAAAAGTTCTCCAGGACCTCTGATTTCAAGGTCTTTTTTAGCTAAATCCATTCCTTTTTCAGATGAAATTAACGCCCTAAGCCGTTGTAGGGTTTTTTTTGTTTTTGAATCTGTGAACAAAAAACAGAATGATTGGTATTTAGATCTTCCTACTCTTCCATGGAACTGATACAGTTGAGCCAATCCAAATCTTTCCGCTCCCTCTATTATTATCACGCTTGCGTTGGGGACATCCACGCCAACCTCCACAACAGAGGTTGAAACCAAAATATCTATTTTTTGGTCTTTAAATTTTTTCATTATTCTTTCTTTTTCTTTTGTCGCTAATTTCCCATGAAGCATTCCTATTTTTAATTCCGGAAAAATTTTTTTGGACAATTTTTCGTATTCTTCTTTGACTGTTTTTACATCTGCCCAGCTTAGAGATTTTATTTTTTTATCTGGGCTTATTTCAGTATCTGTTTCCCTTGCTTCTATTCTTGGACAAATAACAAAAACCTGCCTTCCTTTTTTAACTTCTTTTCTTATAAATTCATAGGTTTGGTCTCGTTCTTTTGGAATAACCAGCTTTGTAATTATTTTTTTTCTTCCTTTTGGCAGTTGGCTTATTAAAGAAAGGTCAAGATCGCCGTAAATAGTTAGGGATAGTGTGCGGGGGATAGGCGTGGCAGTCATTGATAAAAGATGGGGAATTTTTATTTTTTCATCAATTTTTTTGCTTACTAATTTTGCTCTCTGTTCTACTCCAAACCTGTGCTGTTCGTCTAAAATAACCAACGCCAAATTTTTAAATTTTACTGTGTCCTGAATTAGCGCATGCGTGCCTATTAAAATATCTATTTCTCCTTTTTTTATTTTTTCAAGCAGTTTTTTTCGAGAGATTTCTATTGTTTGCCTCTTGAGTTTTTTTGAAATGAATTTGTCCTCCTTTCCTGTTAAAAAGCCGATGTTAATATTAAAATTTTCAAGCATTCTGGAAACTGTTTGAAAATGCTGTTTAGCTAAAATTTCTGTTGGAGACATAAACGCTGCCTGATAATTTGCCTTTACCGCGTTTAACGCGGCGATTCCCGCAACAACGGTTTTCCCAGAGCCAACCTCTCCTTCTAAGAGACGGTTCATTGGTCTTGGTTTTTCCATATCTTTTAAAATCTGCCAAGCAGATTTTTTCTGGTCGTCAGTCAGCTTAAACTGCAGACCTTTAACAAACTCCTGAATTGTTTCCAAATTTGTATGAATTGGGAAAGCGGATTTTTGGTTTAGCTTTATTCTTTCCCTTAAAACAAAGAGAGAAATATAAAAAAGCTCTTCAAATGAAAAACGTTTTTTGGCTTGCTCGGCTAATTTAAAATTATCAGGGAAATGAATTTGCCAAAATGCCTGAGAAATATCTAAAAAATTATATTTTTTTCTTATCTCCTCTGGGAGAGTTTCTGGTATTTTGTTTTTAAGTTTGATTAAAAGTGGCCTAATTATAAATCTTATCCATCTTGACGATAATCTTTCGGTTTCCTGATAGATTGGAACAATGCGTCCAGAATGAGATAAACTCCATAATCCATTGCTTGTATTTCCTATTTTTTCAATGGCTGGATTTGAGAGATAAAGTCCGTCTTTTCCAATCGCTGTTTTTCCTGTTAAGAAAACTTGATTTCCCTGTTCTATATATTTTGTTAAATATGGCTTGTTAAACCATATTATTTTTATTGCCCCTGTTTCATCTTGAATTATTGCTTCTGTTAGGTCTATTCCTTTTTTCCATGTTTGAGAATTCTTGATTTCTAATATTTTTCCTTTGACACAGCAATTTTCATTTAATTTTATTTTAGAAATTTTGATGATATTTGAAAAATCCTCATATCTATGAGGAAAATGAAAAAAGAGGTCGGAAATTGTTCTTACGCCTAATTTTTTTAATTTTTTTTGATAAATTGGGCCAATGCCGAAAATTTTTTCAACTGGAGTATAAAAATTCATGCGCCCTCGCCCTGATTCGAACAGGGATTTCAGCCTCCGCAGGGCTGTGTTCTGTCCATTTAACTACGAGGGCAATTCCTTCTTAATTTATCATAAATTTTACTCACAATCAATTGACTTGATGCCCTGAATAGGTAAAATAAAGGAAATTGGAGGAGTCGCATAATGGCATTGCAGTGGCTTGCTAAGCCATGACGGTTGATCCCGTCTGCGGGTTCGAATCCCGCCTCCTCCGCCAGTTAGGATTTTTCAAGTGGATAACTGCCTCGCGTCTCGTTGCGGCTCGGTGCGGCGAGGAAGGGGCAACGCGGCGGATTCGCCGTATTCTTCCAAACTGCCAAAGAACCGAAAAAATATCGACTTAAACCATATTTTAAGAAGAATAAAATAAAATTTTTCATAAAGGTCGAGATAATCACTTAACTAAAAAATAAAATTTATGATTAATCAGAAAGGTCTTGCACCAATTATCATTGTTTTAATCATTGTTGTCTTTCTTACTGGAGGAATTCTGGCCTGGCAGTATTTAGGAGTTCCGAAAGAAAAAGCGAAATTACCAGAAGAAAAAATATCCAAAGAGAAAGAAGGGGCGATACCGGAGGAAAAAATCGCTGATTGGAGAACTTACAAAAATGAATGGCATGGATTCGAACTAACTTTTCCCGAGAGATGGAAGGGATATAAAGTTAAGGAAAAAAGGGAGGGAATAGAATTTAGTCTTCAACATTCAGAAGACAAAGAGTATCGTCCAGTTTTTGATATTATGGTTTTCCCTAAAGAAACATGGGAACAATCTCAATCTAAAGAAAGCTCGAATATCAGTACTTATATAGCCGAAAAAGGAAACAATGTTTTTAGTTATTATTTACGGAAAACCTATGGCGACGAAGGTTATGTTGGATTTCCAGAGGTTGTTGCTGATGAAGTTTATCAAGGTCCATTTTTTGATGTACAAACAAAAATTATCCCTACCTTTAAAATTATTGATCTTGGTGTTTGTGAATATCGTAAAGGAGACTACGAAACGCGGGTTTATGATTCTCAAGGCAGGGTTACAGGCTTAGTTAACGGTGAGATCAAAGAAGAAATTCCAAATGCATTTTATGATCCTGAAAGTAGGGGTATAGCTATTTTTGACACTGAAAACTCTTATGTATATGAACTTTTTGGCATAAAAGAAGGCAATTATCAATTTGAAAAATCTTTTATTCAGGGAGCAGAAGCAGTTACTTTTAACGCCATTAATATTCCTATTTTTCCTGGAGATACTCATCGATATAAATTTGATTGGGATGCTTTACTTCGAGAAGAAGAGGGCGCAACTCTTCTGATCGACGCTGATGGCGATGGCGTATTTGAAAAAACAATTAATTCTGATATCAAGTTTACATGCCAGGAATTTATTGCCATTACAAAGACCGAGCAATAATGTTGAATTAAATTAATCGGATTCTTTAACTAAATGCTTTCGACTTTTCGGTCTTTGGAGTAATTTGCCGCCAAAGAAAAACTTGAAATTGTCGCCTTGCTTTGCGAGGCCCAAACTGCCAAAGAACCGAAAAAATATCGCTCTAACTATATTTTAGAAAAGAAAATTTTTATTAAAGGTCGTTACATAATAATTAAAACATAAACAATTAAAATGGAGCATGAAGCTTTGCAAAAACACCAAAAAAGTAAATTTTGGATTATTGCTAATATTTGGTTAACTATTATTGTAGGTTTAGTAGTTTTCGGAATTATTTGGAGAATAATTTCCTGGTTACTTTATAGCCGTCTCGGAGTAGGAGAGAATCTTATAGTGATTTTGGAATTGTTAGCTATAATTGGGATATTATTTTATTCAGTTAGATTAGGAGTTAAATTGGTTCTAAACAAAAGCATCATTTCTACTAAAGAGGTAATTAAAATCAGTTTTTGGGTGGCAATTATTTTAGTAATTGTGCAGATAATTACTATGGCAATCTATTCTTCAAAATTACCAATTTGGCATTTAACTCAAATTGGCAAGCTTGCTGTAATCGACCTCTCTATTTTCTTCATTACTTATTATTGGTTGAAAAAACTTATCCCCAAAACTCAAAATCAATAATAAGTTGGATTAGTAGTTCAGGTTATATCAACCGACTATTCTGGTTTCGCAATGCTTGTTTTAGATAAATTTTTTTAGAATAATTTTATTGCCAAAATTTAGCGAGCAAAGCTCGCTAAAAATTTGAAATTGTTAAAGAATGCGGCGAAGCCGCCGCGCTGGCTATCCCTCGCCGCGCCGAGTGTGGCGAGGGCGAAAATAAGTTCGAGCTATATTCAATATACACCGCATAAAAAATAACAAGCAAGAATTATAAGTAAAAATTACAAGGTCAAATCTTGTAATTTTTAATAATCACCAATAAACAATCAAGGGAGACCCGCTCTCCCCCAAGGGAGACCCGCTCTCCCCCAAGGGAGACCCGCTCTCCCCCAAAGGAGACCCGCTC
>JAYELF010000007.1:0-6244 GCA_034717275.1 Patescibacteria group bacterium | reverse complement strand
CTCCCCTATGATTTTTGATTTAAAATTTTTCAGTCCCTGATTTACAATTTTAATATAATCTGAAACAGAATAAATTTTTTCGCTTTTCTCTTCAATATTCTCCATAATTATTTTAATTCTTTTTTTTATAATTTTATTTTTCCTGCTTTTTTAAAATAACCAAATATTAGAATTAACTCTATTTTGAATATTCTATCTTTACCTTGTCCCCAACAGCTAATCCAATGTTTTCTGCAATCCCTGCATTTATCTCTAAAACATATTTTGCTTTTTTGCCAGAATCTACGCTTGGACAAAAAGAATTTTTACATGGTTGAGTGTTCTCGTTAATAAAAATAATTTTGCTATTCTCGTCAATCCAGATAATATCTAATGATATTAAAGTGTTTTTCATCCAAAAAGAATGCCTTGCTTCTTTTTCAAAAATAAACAACATACCATTTTTATCTCCCAAACTTTTCCTAAACATTAAGCCCTTGGTTCTTTCTTCCGGACTTATAGCCAATTCAACATTAAAACAGTAATTCTTAAAACAGACCTGATTTTGTTTTTCTTTATTGTTCCTCTGTAGCATTATTGAAATTATTGCAAATAAAATTAAAACTAAAAAAAATACTAATAAAAAAAGTTTTTTCCTCATATTTTCATACTACCAAAAAATCGCCTTTTTGGCGATTTTTAAACATCTACACGCACATAATTCAATAATATATAACTCGTATATTATTTAATGTCAATATCTGAATTTGGCAAAGGGTTGTCTTTAATATGTTTTGGATAAATAGATTGTTGCCAACGACTGGCAATCTCTTCATTGACTATCTTTTTATCACGCCCGTATTTTAAACGAGAATATTCCTTAACTGCCTGCGCAATTCTTGAATTGCCTTTTTGGGGAGGTTCGGTTAAAAGATTAAATGGAATAGAGGTCTGGTTGTTTATCATCAATTTGATGTATGCGTTAAAATTATCAATATTAATTAAGTCATTCGCATCAAAAACAGGTTCAAATTGCTTGACTAAAAATTCAGCGTCCTCGGCTCCTGTTCTAAAACTAACCATTGAGCCAACATTGCCAAAAATAGCCCCTTTAATTTTATCCTCTAATTGACCAATAAATTGATGCGCCATTATTAAAGATAAACGATATTTTCTGGCTTCGGAAAGAATTGTAGCAATGCTGTCCGTTGCAAAATTTTGAAATTCATCTATATAAAAATAGAAATCCTGGCGTTCTTCTTCGGCAATATCAACGCGCGAAAAAGCGGCCATTAATAATTTACCAGTAATAATTAGTCCAAGCAAAGAACTGTTAATATCTCCAAGCCGACCCTTGCTCAAATTAACCAAAAGAATTTTTTTCTCATCCATGATTTGCCGAAAATTAATGGAATTGACTGGCTGTCCAATAATTGGACGCATATAATCATTTGTAGTAAAAACATTAAATTTGGAGGTAATATATGGGACCATGTTTGCTAATGCGATTTCTCCGCCCGCCTTTTGAGCTTCTTTTTCCCAAAAATCTTTAACAACCGTATTATTACACTTGGATAATAGACGAATACGAAATTCTTCATCAGCTAAAACCTTAGATACTTCCATTAATGTGAATTTTTCTGTTGGATCATCTATTAAAAGCAAAAGCGCGTTCCGAGCATATTGTTCAAACATTGGTCCGCCAGTTGTTTTTAAATCATAAAGTTTGTCAAAAATATTAATTAATTCATTAACTACAAAGGTTTTTTGTTCTGGATATTTTGGGTCGTATTCCAACATATTTAAGCCAAGAGGCCTCTCTAAATCAGCAGGATTAAAAACAACCACATCTTTAACTCGCTCTTGTGGAATTAAACCAAGAATGTTCTCAACTAAATCACCATGAACATCTATCAGGCCAACTCCTTGCCCGTCTCTAATGTCTTGAACAATCATATTCTGCAAGAAAACAGATTTACCAGTACCTGTTTGTCCAATAGTGTAAAGATGGCGACGCCTGTCATTTTTCTGCATACATATTACTGTTTCCACGCCTCTATAAAAATTCTTGCCTAATATTATTCCTTGTTTAGGCAGATTAGCTGGCGGAGCAGAGGATTTCGCTTTCAAAAATTTAACCTTGGGTGTTTTAATATTAGTAGTTGGAAAATGAAATAAACTGCTTAATTCTTCAGTGTTTAAAAGTATCTTTTGTTTATTGTTAAACAAACGAAAAGAGAAATTATAAATTAGTTTTTTTAAGCCGCGACCTTTTTGCAAACGAAACGATTTCAACTCATTTAAATTAGGGTCATTGAATTGGACAAAAGCAGATTCTAAATGATTAAGAATTTGTTTTGCTTTCTGCTCTGTGCCAGCTGAAACTAAAATTCTCAAGTTAACATCAAAACCAATCTTGCTCGCCTTTTCTTCTATGGCCTTAATAATTTCTTCCTGCCCCGGAGTAATTGATGGTTGTTTTGGTTCCAATTTTTGATTTTGCTGTTGAGAAAGACTGGCGTTTCCGCGTAATTCTTTTGTTAATTTAACAAACCAATTACCAGACACATCTGATTTTGCTTGAGAAAAACTTTTTCCTTCTTGCATTTCTTTAGCAATATCTTGCCCAGCTTTTCGCCATTCCGAAGAAGCAGGCCTAAAAACAATTTGAATAACCGCTCCCTCTCCTTTTTCTTCTAATTTACTCAATGTATTAGTAATTTCCTGTAATGGGTCAATTTCTAAATTTTGATACGTCTTAATAGGTAAAACAGAGTCCCTTGCTAATTTTAAATAAGATCCCATGGTAACTCCTTCTGGATTAAAAATATTATAATCTTCTACCTTCTCTACTGAAGCGTCTGGATAAAAACCATGGATTTGTTTTTCAACAACATCTTCGTAGCGCTGTGGCAAAGCAAGATAAAAAATAATTTCCTCGCCAACTTGCGAAGTGGCTATTTCAAAAACTAAATGCGGTTGGCCATAAATAAATATTTTCTTCTTTTCTTTAATATTGTTCAAACTGCTGTAAAGTTGCTCCATCGCCGATATAATCTCTTTTTCGCTTTTTGATGTTTCTCCTTCTTCTTTATTCTTCTTTGGCAAACTAATTAAAAAAAGGCTCATATTCAAAGCCCTGTTTAATCTACCTCTAACTTTAAACCGATTAATAAAAATTAATCCGGCTATAGCAATAATTAATATGAATAAAGTAAAACTTAAAAATAGAAAAATTTGAGTAAAATTCATTTTACAGTGTTATTGCAAGAAAATATTAGAAAACAAATCAATCATTTTTTTTCTTAACAATAATATTTATAATTCTTTTAATTTCCCACTTTTTATCAGTTTTTCCCGCAACTTATCAACCAAGGTATCATGAAATTCATCTAAAACATAATCATTATCCAAGCCCTTAGCTATCTTAATGACAAAATCTAAGCTATTTTGAAAGGATAGGTCGCAAAGTTTTTTAACCTGATTCTGTCTGTCTAATTTCTTGAGTTTTTTAATTTGTTGATTGATTTTAGTTGGTGATGAAGTTGGCGCGTTCTCTTTTTTTTGAACTGTTTCTCTTTTATTATTTTTTTTAAATTCTATTCCTGATTTAATTTTTTCTTTTTCAATTAATTCTTTTTTCTTCTCCACTTTTAAAATCTCCTGTTCGTTGAAAACAGGAATTTTTTTCTCTATCTGCGCTTCCTTGTTTGACGTAAAGGGCTTTTCCTTAATCGGCTCTTGATATTTATCTGGAGTTATTTCCATAAATTATTTAGCTAAATCTTTTTTTAATCTCTCTATTGTTGTTTTCATTTCTTCTTTAAATTCCTTAACTGTTTCTTCAACCATCTCGTCATAATTATCAATCTTGCTTTTTAGAAATTTATTAATTTCATCAGGGTCAGATGTTTCCCGAACAGAATCAAACTCCTTTTTATCTTTTTTAGATAATTGTTCTAATACTTTAATAGTTATTCTTTTTAAGAGCGATTCTGTCATCATAGTTAAGAGTTCTGTTTGCTTTTCTTCTGGTAGGTCGTTTAAGCCGAATTCTTCAATAATATTTTCTTGAATTATTTTTTTATTCATTTTTGTTTTTTATTTTAATTATTATATATTTATATTAAGTTAATATTTGGCCACTTAAATTAACTGTTCTTAAAAATTGTCTAATAGTCATTTGTTTTACGCCTTCTCCGGGATTAAAACTGCGAATAAATTCAGCTAATTTGATATGACGCCCAAACTCTGATGCTCCATAAACGCCATGATGAGGCAAATCAATAGTTTCAGACGGCCCCTCATAATTTTCCTCAAGCCCCCAAGCAGAATCCCATATTTCCCAAGCTTTACTTTTTGAAGGAATTTCCTCAAATAATTTACCTACCTTTAGGTCTTGGATTGTTTCGTATTCACCCGGCTTAAAGCCAAGAGCTTCTATGTTTCTTGCTTCATTGTCAGCCCAAATTTCTTCTACGCTTAGAGGAGCTTCTATTACTTCCTTTTCTGATGTAATTAATTCTGCCTCTGGCGATACTTCTGGCGATACTTCTGGCGATACTTCTGGCGACACCTCTGGCGATACTTCTGGCGATACTTCTGGCGATACTTCTGGCACTCTTTCAGTTAAAATCTCATCTACTTTTTCTGAAGTCATTAATTCGCCCGGATGTTTATCAATCCAATTCTCTAATAATTGATTATTGTTTTCAATATTTTCTAATTGAATTTCTTTTAATGAATCAGCTCTATCAAAAAATTCTTCTATTTTAGCTCTATCTTCAAAAATACTGGAAAAATCGACCTTTTGATTAATATCTAATTTATCAACATCCTCTAATCCAAATTTTTCTGGATTTTCAGCTATTCTATCCTTAATCGCGTCAATTAAATAAGTTTTTCTGGCTTCATCTAAACAAGAAAATTTTTCGCTATAATGTTTTTCCAATTGGTCTTCGGCCATTTTCCAAATTGAGTCATTTTTTTCAGCTGTTTCTATAAATCCTTGTTCTGATATTTTAACTACTGTTTCAGAAGATATTGCCTCTGTCTCGGTAGGGATTGTCTCTGTTTCAGGAGGGATTGTCTCTGTTTCAGGAGGGATTGTCTCTGTCTCGGTAGGGATTGTCTCTGTTTCGGGAGGTATTGTCTCTGTTTCGGGAGGTATTATTTTTGTTTTTTCAACTATTATCTCTACTTCTTCGCCACTCCAAATACCCTCTACTACATTATGTAAAGCCCGACCAACCAATCCAGAGCCAACTAATACTCCAGCAGTTCCAGCTAATGTATAACGCCAATATTTCTGTTTCTTTTTACTGCCCTCCAATTTAAATAATTTATCGTCTAATTTTCTATCTCCTTTTTTAATGCTTGCTTCTATTCCATCTGCTAATTCAAATAGGGTTTCTTTTTCTGTTTTTTTCTCTTGGCTTCTTTTAATTAACGTTTCTAATCCAACAACAGTGGCAGCTCCGCCAAAAGCCCTTTGGAACCACCGACCAGCAACTATTCCAGTAGCCAATACTGCGCCAGTTGCTCCACCGACTGCTCCTGCAGTTACACCTCCTCCAATCAATCCAGCAGTAATTAAAAGCTTATATCTCAAGGGAATTCTTCTGTATTTTTCAACAATCTTGCCAGCAAAATTCTTAATTTTCTCTATTTTGGACGACTTCCCTTTATATTCTAATTTTAAACCCATCTTTTGGTCATACAATCTATCAGCTTCCCTGATAACTGTTTCTATAGTAATTTCTTCCATTTTTTTTCTGAATTCTTTGGTCTTTTCTTTTTCTGGCGCATCTAATTTTTCTAATTCTTTAATTGCTTTTTCGTACAAACCTACTCGTTGATTTTTTATTGCGTCTAAGTATGTTTCTTTTTTTTCTTTGTATCCTCTAAAATTTTCTTTGGTTTTTTCTTTTTTAAGCTTTTTTTGAGCTTTAATATATTTTTCCGCGCCAACATCTATCTTAACAAACGCTTCTCGCGCTTTATTTAAAACTTCTTCTTTGTTTTTTTTGGATATTTCTTTTTTTTCTTTACTCTTTGGTTTTTCTTTCTTTTGTCTCTCTTTCTCTTTTTTTTCTTTCTCTTTTCTTTTATTTATTTCTTCTCTTGTCTTTTTACCTTCTATTGGTTTTTCCGCTTTTTCAATTTGCTCTATCGCTATCTCTCCAGGAAGTTTTTCTTCTTTTTTCTTTCCCTCTTCTATTCCTTGATTCATAGCCTTTTCTGCTTCTTTCCTCATATCGTTTAG
>JAYELF010000006.1:0-6246 GCA_034717275.1 Patescibacteria group bacterium | reverse complement strand
AATAATTAATAAAAATAATGGTTGAAATAATTCCAAAAGTACCCAAAAAAAATAAGTCATTGCAAAATATTTTATTTATCATTTCCTTGGCTTTGTTGATAACAGCTACTTTAGCTTATTTTGGTTTAGGGAATTTTCAAAAGAAAGAATCTCAAATTTCAAAAGATTTAAAAAATTCTTTATTAGAAAAAACAATAAATCAAGAAAGAAACGCCAAAAAGCAAGAAGTTTCCATATTTCAAAATAAAATCAACAGTTTTGGCTTGCTTCTGGACAAGCATCAAGGAAGTTCAAATTTTTTTAAAGTATTTGAGGAAAATATCCATCCAAAGGTTTGGTTTTCGGAGATAGATTTAAACGCAGAAAAATTTGAGGTGTTTTTGTCTGGAGATGCTGAAAGTTTTCAATCTATTAGCCAACAGTTAGCTCTTTTTCGGGAATTTACAGATATACAAAACGTTGACCTTTTAGATGTTTCTATTAATGAGAAAGGGCTAATTGATTTTAGCCTTAGTTTTTCAATCAGCCCGAAGGTTTTCGCCTCTATAGATGTTTTTAGGCAAAACAACACAGAGGACACAGAGGACACAGAGGACACAGAGTAAAAAAAATAATTAAAATTTTATGCCAAAAATTATTATATCAATTATTATTATCGGAAGTGTTATCGGGGCAGGCGTATTTGTTCTTTTTCCAAAATGCAAGGAAATCAATGCTATTAGGGGTAGCATTCAGGAGACGAAAAAGAATATTCAAGCCGAAGACGAGTATTTTGCTCAAGTTCAAGAAGTTTTAGTCAAAACGCAAGATAATGTAAGCGCTATGGCAAAAATTGATTCTGCGATTCCGTCAACTCCGTCGGTTCCATGTTTGCTTGATTTTTTTCAAAAACAGGCGTCTCGAAACGGATTAGTTTTAGAAGATATGAGCTTTAGTGTTCAAGAGCCAAAAAAAGTGGTTTCTCCCAAAATTAAAGATGAAAATAAATCTTCAAAAAATGAGTTTCCAGAGGACCAGCCCATAAATCAAGAAGGGGAGGGGCTAAAGAAAATTATGCTTGATATTTCTCTTTTTGGAAATTATGCTGATTTTAAGAAATTTTTAGGTGGCATAGAAAAAACAGCAAGAATGATAGAAACAAGAAACATTTCTTTTTCTTCGCCCGGAATAATTTTGAAAAAAGGAGTTTCTGAAAAAGCGCAATCATTTTCTTTTAAAATCAATGTGGAGACATACGCTTTGGATATAGAATCTTTGGCAAAACAGAATCAAAGAATAAAGATAAATTGGAATGTGTTGGAGGATTCTCGCCTTGAAAAACTATTGTTGTTTGAAAAAGTTCCTTTATTTGATGGAGAATTAGGACGCGAAAATCCATTTATTCCGTATTAATAATAATATATGTTATTGATTCAAGAGTTGTTAAAACAAGGAGTAATAGACAAAGAAAAAGCAGTTTCAATAAAACATGAGGTTAAATCATCAGGTCGCGCAGAAGAAGAAATAATTCTGGAAAACAAAATTGTCTCAGAGAGTTTTTTGTTTAAGCTTAAGAGTGAACTTTTGAAAATACCTTTTAAGGATGTTAGAGGAGAAGAAATTTCCTTAAAAATATTAGAGTTTATACCTGAAGAATCGGCTAGATATTACAAGATGGTTCCTTTATCAAATGAAGATGGTGTTTTAGAAATTGGAATGGTTTATCCGGAAAACTTAAAAGCTGTTGAAGCGGTAAGGTTTTTAGCGCGGCAAGGGAATTTTAAATACAGAATTTTTTTAATTTCCTTTAGTTTATTTTATGATGTTTCAAAACTTTATAGAACCTTTAAAAAAGAAGTAAATAAAGCGTTAGAGGAATTGGAAACAGAGATTAAGGGAGAAGAAACTAAAAAATATTTTCTTGACGCAGATATAGAAAAAATAGTTGAGGAGGCGCCGATTATCAAAATGGTTGCCGTGTTTTTAAGGCACGCTGTGGTTGGGAACGCGTCTGATATTCATATTGAACCGCTTAAAGATAAATTGCGAGTAAGGTTTAGATTAGATGGAATTTTACATTCCAGTCTTTTCTTGCCCATAAAAGTTCACCCTGCCATTGTTGCCCGCATTAAAATACTTTCTAATTTAAAAATTGACGAGACCAGAATACCTCAAGATGGACGGTTTTCAACCAAAATTGCCGAGAAAAATATTGACTTTAGAGTTTCTACATTTCCCACTATTTTTGGCGAGAAAGTCGTTTTAAGAATTTTAGACCCAACCACTGGATTGAAAAACTTTGAAGAATTAGGATTAGAAAAAGGAAACTTAGATATTCTTAAAAGGATTGTCAAGAAACCATACGGGATGATTTTAATCACTGGTCCGACTGGTTCTGGTAAAACGACTACATTATACGCTGTTTTGAAAACTCTTAATAAGGAAGGAGTTAATGTTGTAACGCTGGAAGACCCTGTTGAGTATCACATTGAAGGAATTAGTCAGTCCCAGATTAAGGAAAAAATTGGTTATACATTTGCTAGCGGGCTTCGCCATATATTGAGACAGGACCCTGATGTAATTATGGTTGGAGAAATTAGGGATAAAGAATCGGCAGAATTAGCTGTTCACGCCGCGCTAACAGGCCATTTGGTTTTATCCACAATTCATACGACAAATGCTATTGGGGTTATTCCCCGTTTAATAGATTTGGGAATAGACCCTTTTCTAATCCCTTCAACATTAAGCGGAGCTCTTTCTCAAAGATTGGCTAGACGTCTTTGTCCTTATTGCAAAGAAAAAATTACTCCAAGTCCAAAAGTTAGAGATATAATTTTAAAAAAAATAGAATTGCTTCATCCTTCTGTTAAAAAAAGTTTAAATATTAAAAAGCCGTTGCAAATTTATAAACCAAAGGGTTGTAAAAAATGTATGTTTACTGGTTATTCGGGGAGGATTGCGTTATTTGAGATTTTAGAGATGACAGAAGATCTTGGCAATATAATCCTAAAAGAGCAAGATTCAACCAAAATTGCTTTTGAAGCGAGAAGGCAAGGTATGTTATCAATGGAGGAAGATGGTATTATAAAAGTATTAGACGGGATTACATCAATAGAGGAAGTTTTAAGAGTAGCAGAAGAAAAATCTTTATCTTAAATAAATTATGAAAAAATCTATTTTACTAATTGAAGACGACCCATTTTTAATAGATATTTATATTACAAAATTAGAAGAAGCTGGTTTTTCGGTTGATGTGGCTAATAGTGGAGACCAGGGATTAAAGATGATTAGAAAAACAAAACCAGACCTTTTGCTTTTGGATATAGTCCTTCCTCAAATTAGTGGATGGGAAATTCTTGAAAGTATTAAGCAAGACAAAAAACTTAAAAATTTAAAAGTTATTGTTTTGTCTAATCTTGGGCAAAAGGACGAGGTAAAAAAAGGATTGAGGTTTGGAGCTATGCGGTATTTAATTAAGGCGTATTACACTCCAAGTCAAGTAGTGGAAGAAATAAGAGAAGTTTTAAAATAATCATTGATTATTGATCATTGATAACTGATAATTGATAATTGATAAATAATAAAACAAATATGGATAATAACTGTGAAAAAAAATTAAAAGAGTTATTAGAGCTAACAATCCAGCAAGAGGCCTCTGATTTGCATTTTTCAACAGGCCATCCTCCTGTTTTACGAATAAGCGGAAAATTAATTCCTGTCCCTAAGGCAAAGAAGATCACATCTAATGACGCTCAATGTTTTGCTTACGCTTTAATGACTGAACAGCATAAAGAGAGATTGCCCAAAGAAAAAGCGATTGATTTTTCCTATAATTTTGAGGGAAAAGCAAGATTTAGGGTAAATGTCTTTTTTCAAAGAGGAGATATCTCCTGCGCTTTAAGATTAATCCCTCCAAAGATTAAGACAATTGAGGAATTGAATCTTCCCCCGATTTTATATGATTTCACGAAAGCAAATCAGGGATTTGTTTTGGTTACCGGTCCGGCAAATCATGGAAAATCAACAACTCTTGCCGCTCTAATCAATGAAATAAACCACAACAGGGCAGACCATATTATTACCATAGAAGATCCAATAGAATATCTTTTTGTGGATGATAAAGCAATTATTGACCAAAGAGAACTTTATCAAGACACAATGAGTTTTTCTGGCGCGTTGAAATCCGCTTTTCGTCAAGACCCGGATGTAATTATGGTGGGAGAAATGAGGGATACAAACACGGTCTCTACAGCTATTACAGCCGCTGAAACAGGACATCTTGTTTTTGCGACACTGCATACAAACTCTGCGGCACAAAGCGTTCATAGAATTATTGACAGTTTTCCCGCTGAACAGCAGAGTCAGGTTAGAGCGCAGTTATCGGGCTCCTTGCTTGGCGTGTTTTCTCAGCGCCTGATTCCGGCGATTAATGGCGGATTAATTCCTGCTTGTGAGGTGATGTTGAATACGCCCGCTGTAGCTAATTTAATTCGAGAAAACAGAACGCATGAGTTGTCAGTGGTTATAGAAACATCTGGAGAAGCAGGTATGGTTTCATTAAATCAATTTTTAGCGGACCTTGTGACAAAGGAAAAAATTACCCGGACAGTTGCTCTAAGTTATTCTTTAAATCCAGAAGAACTTAATATGCTTATTAAAAAATAAAAACATTAATGAAATTTAATTATAAAGCTCGAAACAAGGCTGGAATAATTCAATCTGGAGACATAGAAGCGTCCTCAAAAGACGCCGCGCTTATTCTTTTGCAAAGGCATAATTTATATGTTACTTCTCTTGAGAAAAGCAAGAAAACGCCTTTTTACTTCAAGAGAATAAAAATTTTTGAAAAGGTTTCACAGAAAGATTTAGTTATGTTTACTCGACAGTTTTCTATTATGATTGAATCCAGAATTTCCTTAATAGAAACATTAAAGGTTATCGCTTCTCAAACTAAAGACAGTTTTTTTAAAGAAATAATTCTTGAAATAACTGAAAAGGTTAAAGGGGGGTCTTCTCTTTCTCAAGCCATTGCGCTTTATCCAAAAGTTTTTTCCGACTTTTATGTCAATATGGTAAAATCCGGTGAAGCCTCTGGAACGCTTTCTGAAACCCTGAATTATTTAGCGGACTACTTAGAAAAGAAATATCATGTTAACTCAAAAATAGTCGGGGCTATGATTTATCCAGCATTTATTTTATTTGTGATGTTGTCTGTTATGATAGTAATGACAAGTATTGTTATCCCGAAATTAACCGATGTTTTAAAGGAAAGCGAAGCGCAACTTCCTTTTATGACAAAAGCAGTCATAGGCGCGTCAATGTTTTTCAATAGTTGGGGATGGATATTGCTCTTGATTTTAATTGTTATGGCAATTATTGCGGTATTTTACTTGAAAGGAGAGGAAGGCAAAAAAGTTTTTGGCAAGCTTGTTTTAAAAATGCCAATGTTTGGCCCGTTTTTTAAAAAATTTTATATTTCTCGTTTTGCGGAAAATCTTTCTGTTTTAATATCCGGAGGAATTTCTATTACAAAAGCGTTAGACCTTTCCGGGAGAATAATAGAAAACAATGTTTATAAAAGAGCTATTTTTGAAATTAGGGACGAAGTGACAAAAGGAGAAAAGATAAGCTCTACTCTTATTAAATTTCCAGAATTATTTTCACCAATTTTTGTTCAAATGGTTTTGGTTGGAGAAAGAACAGGAACGGTTGGAAATAGCTTGACAAATGTCGTTACTTTTTACGAGAAAGAAATAGATAGAAGCATAAATAGTTTTTTAGCTCTTCTTGAACCGCTTTTAATTGTTTTTTTAGGATTAGTCGTAGCGTTTGTAGCTCTTGCCGTCTTGGTCCCAATATATCAATTGCCAGCGGGCATTTAATTTGCTTGATTTTATATATTCCTTATAATAAAGGTTAAGAGTTGAAAAAAATAATAAAGGTCGAAAATTAAAAATCAATAGTTAATAATCAATGATCAACGATTATTGATTAATAATAAATAATTAATTATTACTTATGATTAAAAGATTAAACAAAAAAGGATTTACTTTAATTGAACTTTTGATAGTTATTGCCATTATTGGAATTTTAGCAGCCATTGTTTTAGTAAGTATGACTGGAGTTAAGGATAAAGCGCACAATACAGCGATTAAAGCTGAAATAGACCAGGTAAGAACTATTGCTGAAGAAATTTCTGACAGTGAAGGCAGTTATGCTGGTTTGTGCGCAGTCGGTATTTTAAACGCTAGTAACGCAGATTATGGG
>JAYELF010000005.1:0-6296 GCA_034717275.1 Patescibacteria group bacterium | reverse complement strand
AGGGAATAAACGTTTTATAGTTTATAATGGCCAAGAACAAAAGAGATATGATGGGGTAGATTCCCCAATTGAAATTAATGGTAAGTTAGTTTATGCCGCAAAAGAAGGAAATAAACATTTTATAGTTTATAATGGCCAAGAACAAAAGAAATACGATTTGGTATATCCCCCGATTGTAATCAACAATAAGTTAGCTTATATGGCAAAAGAAGGAGACCAATGGTTTATAGTGAAAGAGAAATAGGACAAGACGCTTTTTATCATATTCAGGTTTTTCTTTTAAGAAAAGTAGGACCACATTAAGAAACCGCCAAATAGGCGGTTTCTTGATGTGGTTAAGGTAATATGTCTTGCTTTATCCACAAAATCTTGATTTGATATTTTTCTTAAATTAAGGTAAAATATAATAAATATATGGGAAAAATCAATTTAGATTTATTTAAAAATCAAGCGCAAGAGGATATTAGAAAAGCTGAAACATACAAGGAGTTGAATGAAATCTTCAAAAGATATTTGGGTAAAAAAGGAAGCATTACCCAGGTTTTGCGTTCCTTGAAAAGTTTTCCTGAAAAGAAAAAAATTGAAATTAGCAAAAAAGCAAATAAAATTAAAAATTTATTAAGAATAAAAATAGACGAGAAAACACAAGAAATTAAAAGGAGGATAGAAGAAGAGGAGGAGTCAAAAGAGTGGATTGACATTAGCGCGCCCGGAGAAAAGCAAATATTAGGTCATTTGCATCCGTTGACATTAACGCAAAGAAAAATTGAGGAAATTTTTCAAAAAATGGGATTTTCTGTTATTGAGGGTCCAGAGATTGAGGATGAGTGGTATAATTTTGACGCGCTTAATATTCCAAAAGAACATCCAGCGAGAGACCTTTGGGACACTTTTTATTTAAAAAATGGAAATCTTCTAAGAACTCATACATCGCCAGTTCAGATAAGATATATGGAGAAAAACAATCCTCCTTTACGAATTATTGTTCCCGGAAGGATTTTTCGCCACGAAGCGACAGACGCCAGCCACGAAATTAATTTTTATCAGATTGAGGGATTGATGGTTGGAAAGGATGTAAACGTAGCTAATTTCAAAGCGATTATTGAAGAATTTTTTCAAGATTTTTTTAATAAAAAGATTATAATTAGATTAAGACCAAGTTTTTTCCCTTTTACAGAGCCAAGCTTTGAGGTGGATATTAATTGTTTGGTTTGCAATGGCAAGGGATGTTCTGTTTGCGGGAATACCGGTTGGGTGGAGTTGATGGGAGCAGGTATGGTTCATCCGAATGTTCTTAAAAATTCCGGTTTAAATCCGAAGTTTTGGCAGGGATTTGCTTTTGGCATAGGAGTGGATAGATTGGCGATGATGAAGTATAAAATCAATGACATCAGGTTGTTTTATTCAGGAAATTTGAGATTTTTAGAGCAGTTTTAATTAATATGCAAAGATTAAAGAATATAAACTCTAAAAGAAAACTGCCAAAAATTTTTAAATCTCTGTTTTGGTATTGTGATTTTTCAAGTATTGATTTGGAAGAACATAAGGAAGAAATAATGATACAAACTATAAATTATGGAAATTGGGAACATTGGCAATGGCTTTTTAACTATTATGGAACAAGGAAATCTAGGGAGATAATTGAAAATATTCCAGCGACTAGTCTTAGAAAAAGAGCATTAAAATTAGTTTTTTTGCTTTTAAAAATAAAAAAGATGAAATATGTATCTCGAGGTCATAGAATTAAAAAAGAAAAAAGTTTTTCAAAAGCTTAATAATTTTTCAGAATTTTATTTAGTTGGAGGAACTGGATTAGCTCTACAAATCGGTCATCGTATTTCGGTTGATTTTGATTTATTTTCCCAAAAAGATATTCCCAAAAATTTTTTGAAGAAGAAGTTAAAAAAATAAAAATATGATTTTTTCATATAATTGGTTGCAATCATTTTCTCAAAAAAAATTGCCAAAGCCGGATAAATTAGCCGAGCTTTTGGTTGCCCATATTTTTGAAGTAGAAAGCGTTAAAAATATTAAAAATGACTGTCTGCTTGATATTGATGTTTTAGCGAATAGGGGGTCAGATTGTCTCTCTCATATGGGTATTGCTCGAGAAATAGCGGCAATCACAGAAACAAAAATTAAAAATCCTGAATTAAAAATAATAGAATCTAAAAATTTAAGGATTAAAGATTTTATTGCGGTGAACGTTAAAGACAAGAATGCTTGCAAGCGTTATACTGCAAGAGTTATTACCGATTTAAAGGTTGGGCCTTCTCCTAAATATATTCAAGAAATGCTTAAAAGTTGCGGCTTAAAACCAATAAACAATATTGTTGACATAACGAATTATGTGATGTTGGAAATGGGACAGCCATTGCACGCTTTTGATTTTGATAAAATCAAAAACAAGCATTCTAAATCTCAAATGCCAAAAAAAATTATTATTAGAAAATCAGAAATAGGGGAGGATATTATCACATTAGACAATAAAAAATATAATTTAGATGAAAATGTTTTAATAATCGCTGACGAGACAGAACCATTGGCGATTGCCGGAATAAAAGGAGGGAAAAGGGCGGAAATTGATAAAAACACAAAAACAATTGTAATTGAATCGGCAAACTTTAATCCGCGTCTTATTTGCGTTACTTCAAAAAAAATAGGATTGAAAACTGATTCTTCCTGGCGATTTGAACATGGGATTGACCCAAATTTAACAGAGATGGCAATTAATAGAGCTGCTCTCCTAATTCAAAAATTGGCTAATGGTAAAATCGTCTCTGGGTTGGCTGATGTTTATCCCAAGAAAGTTTTTCCAAAAAAACTTATGCTTGACTTAAATTATGTTGAAAGATTGTTAGGAGTAAAAATTTCCAAAAGTGAAGTAGAGAAAATCTTGAGAAAATTGGAATTTAAAATTAAAAAATCTCCCAAAACAACTGTTTCCACTCCTAAAAACATAGAAGTAGAAGCCCCTCCTTTTAGGTTGGATATTTCTATTCAAGAGGACTTAATAGAGGAGATTGGCAGAATTTATCAATATAAGCGGATTTTGCCTGTTTTTCCAAATGCGTCTCTAATACCTTCCCAAAGAAATTTAAAAATTTTTTGGGAAAATATGGTTAAAGACATATTAAAGGGAGTTGGGTTTTCCGAAGTTTATAACTACTCTTTTATCAATGAAAACGATGCTGAATTTTTTAATAAATCCACAAAAGAATTAATTGAATTAAGCAATCCAATAAGCTCTGAACAAAAATATCTAAGGTCTTCTTTAATTCCAATATTATTAAAAGATATTCAGAGAAATCAAAAATATTTTTCAGAGATTAAAATTTTTGAATTAGGAAAAATATTTTATTCTCAAAAAAATAACAAAAAGTTTGAGAAAAATATGTTTGGGGGGCTTATATTTAGGCGTAAACCGAAAATTGATTGTTTTTACAGTGTTAAGGGAGTAATTGATTTTTTGGCAAGGAAATTAGGAATTGGAAATGTTTTGTATAACCCTTGCTTGTCTTCCTTAGAATCAAATCAAAATTTTATTTTCTCTTCAATGAAATGCGCCGAGATTAAAATCAATGGACAACCAATAGGATTCTTGGGAGAAATTTCCAAAAGAGTTTTAGATGATTTAAAAATAGATGGAAAAGTTGGAATTTTTAATATAGATTTTGAAAAATTAGCGAAATTTTGTTCTGAAGAATATGAATATGAACCAATCTCCAAATTTCCAGCATCAATAAGAGACATATCAATCTTAACGCCAAGAGACACGAAAGTAGTTGATATTTTAAATGAAATAAACATAGTTGGTTCTTCTATTGTCCGCGATGTTGTGCTTTTTGATATTTATGAGGGGATACAGATTTCTAAAAACAAAAAAAATTTGGCTTTCCATATAATTTATCAATCTAAAGATAAGACACTGCTCTCTAATGAGATAGACGATGTTCATAGGAAAATAATTAACGCTTTAGAAACAAACCCTGAATGGGAAGTCAGAAAATAAATTTAAAATTAAATGTTAAAAATAGATTTTATCTTACAATTTCAATTTTACAACCTTAATCTAAAAATATGATTTCTAAAAAAATAATCAAAAAACCAAAAAAACAAATTCAAACAAGGAAGCCATCTGAAAAAAAGAAGGATGCTTATACTGCTAAAGATATTTATGTTTTAGAGGGTCTTGACCCTGTTAGAAAAAGACCGGCTATGTATATTGGGGGAACAGGTTCTGACGGTTTGCATCATTTAATTTGGGAATGTGTGGACAATAGTTTGGACGAAGCCATCGCCGGTTATGCCAATAATATAGAGATTTCTCTTTTATCGGGAAATAGAATTAAAACAGCTGATAATGGAAGAGGAATTCCTGTTGATAGACATCCGCAGACAAAAAAATCGGCATTAGAGACAGTAATGACCACACTGCATGCCGGCGCGAAATTTGGGAGCAAGGCATATCAAATTTCAGGGGGATTGCATGGAGTTGGGGTTTCTGTTGTTTGCGCTCTTTCAAATTTCCTAAGAGCTGAAGTTTGTCGCGACGGAGTAAGGTATATGCAAGAATATTCCAAGGGCAAAACAAAGAGCAAAATGAATAAACTTGGTTCTTGCAAGGAAACAGGGACAACAATTATTTTTGAGCCAGACCCAGAAATTTTTAAAGACATAAAATTTGATTCAAAGAAAATCGTAAATCACCTTCGCCAACAAGCGTATTTAACAAAAGGCGTGAGAATAACAATTAGAGATGAACGAATGGACAAAAAAAAAGAATATGGTTTTTATTTTGAGGGAGGGCTAAAATCTTATGTCAGATATCTAATCAGAGGATCAAAGCCAATTCAGGAAAATATCTTTTGCGCTAATGGAGAAAAGGACGGAATTTTAGTGGAAGCGGCTTTTCAGTTTGCCAATGAAAGAGAGACATATGAAGAAAGTTTCGCAAATAATATTTGGACCAAAGAGGGAGGAACTCATTTAACTGGTTTTAGGTCAATGTTGACCAGGACACTTAATGATTACGCCAAAAAGAATAATTATTTAAAAGACAAAGAAGATACATTAAGCGGAGAGGATGTAAGAGAAGGGCTAACAGCTGTTGTTTCAGTTAAATTAAAAGACCCTCAGTTTGAAGGCCAAACCAAGGCAAAGTTGGGAAATCCAGAAGCAAAAACTGCTGTAGAGGCGGTGGTTAGCGAAGATTTAATTGATTTTTTGGAGAGAAATCCTCATGATTCCAGAGCTATTATTGAAAATTGTCTTTTATCGCAAAAAGCGAGAAAGGCAGCAAAAGCGGCGCGACAAACAATTCTAAGAAAAGGAACCCTGGAAGGATTAGCTCTCCCGGGAAAATTAGCTGATTGTTCCTCCAGAAACCCGGAAGAAAGCGAAATCTATATTGTTGAGGGCGACAGCGCCGGCGGGTGTTTTTTTAAAGATACAGAGGTTGCGTTAGTAGATGGCCGCAATTTAAGCTTCAGGGAGTTGGAAAAAGAGGACAATCAAGGAAAGAAAAATTATTGTTATACTGTTAAAAATGATGGCAATATCGGAATTGGATTAATTGAAAATCCTCGAAAAACAAGAAAAAACGTTGAAGTAATTAAGGTTATATTAGATAACAAAAAAGAAATAATCTGTACTCCTGACCATAAATTTATGTTAAGAAATGGTTCTTATAAGGAAGCTATAAAGCTTAGTCCTCAAGATTCTTTAATGCCGTTACGACGTCAACTTTCGAAATTAGGGAAACAAATAACCATAGAGGGATATGAATTAGTTTATAACAACAAACAACACAGGTGGATTTTTACTCATATTTTAGCCGATGAATACAACCTTATAAATAATATTTATCCAGACAAAGAAAATTCTCACAGACATCATATTGATTTTAATAAATTGAATAATAATCCAGGATTAGAAGAAGCTGTATTGAATTATAATCACAAAATTAAAAAAATAATTAAGTTGTCTCAAAAAATAGACGTTTATGATTTAGAAGTAAAAGGAACACATAATTTTGCCTTAGGTTGCGGAATTTTTGTTCATAATAGTGGAAAGCAGGCGAGAGACAGGCATTTTCAGGCAATTTTACCTTTGCGCGGGAAGATTTTAAATGTAGAGAGAGCTCATTTAGATAAAATTTTGGCTTCCAAAGAAATTAAGTCCCTGATTATCGCGTTAGGGACCGCGGTGGCAGACGATTTTAATTTAGATAAATTGAGATATCATAGAATTATTATTATGACTGACGCCGATGTTGACGGTTCGCATATCCAAAC
>JAYELF010000004.1:0-6335 GCA_034717275.1 Patescibacteria group bacterium | reverse complement strand
ATTTATATATTGCCCAGCCACCGTTATACAAAATTCAGGCTGGCAAAAGAAAAGAATACGCTTATACAGACGAAGACAAAGAAGAAATTTTACTTGACATAAAAGAAGGTTTGAAAAAAACAAAAAAAGCAAAAGGAGTAAAAGAAACAAAAGACGAAAAGAAAATAATCGGCGTAAATATTCAAAGATACAAAGGTTTGGGAGAAATGAACCCAGAAGAGTTATGGGAAACCACGATGAATCCAAAGAACAGGGTGCTTTTAAAAATTAACATAGAAGACGCAAAAGAAGCAGATAGAACTTTTGATACTTTAATGGGAGGAGAAGTGTATCCAAGAAAACGTTTTATTCAAACATACGCGAAAGAAGTAAAAAATCTTGATATTTAATTGACAGAGCGGTTTTTAAGTATTAATATTGGAGAGAATAACAAGTATATTTTTTTTAAAAATCTTTTTAAAAATATGAATTTTTTTAATAAAATTTTTGTTTTCATGAAAGAGGTCTATGTGGAAATGAAAAAGGTTAATTGGCCTACAACAAAAGAAACTATAAGATACACATTGATTGTTTTGGCAGTGTCTATTGCTGTGGCTGCGTTTTTAGGAGGAGCAGACGTTCTTTTCTCCGCAATTTTAAGCAAATTTATTATTAAATAAGTATAAATAACTTAACAAGATAATAAAATGTCAAAACAAAAATTACCTCAAGAAAAAAATTGGTATGTACTTCATACATATTCTGGTTACGAGGAGGCCGTTGCGCGAAACTTGAAAGAAAGGGTTGAAAATTTAGCTATGGAAGATAAAATTTTTAATATTTTAGTGCCCAAGGAAAAAAAAATCAAAATCAAAAATGGAAAAAGAAAAATTGTTGAAGAAAAAATTTATCCTGGATATGTATTAGTAGAAATGATAGTCACTGACGATTCTTGGTATATAGTAAGAAATACGCCGAATGTAAGCGGTTTTGTAGGGACAGGAACGGTTCCAATCCCCGTGTCAATGGAAGAAGTAGAAACTCTAAAAAAGAGAACAGGCGTCAAGGAGCCGGCATATAAAATTGATGTTAATGTTGGGGAGTCAATCAAAATTATTGACGGACCATTCAAAGATTTTGACGGAAAGGTCTCTGGAATTGATAGAGAAAGAGGAAGAATAAAAGTCTTGGTAAATATGTTTGGAAGGGATACGCCAGTAGAATTAGATTCATTACAGATTAAAAAAATATAATTTTTTAAATTTAAAACATAAAATCTAAAATTTCAAAAAAGAAATTAGACATATAGGAAATGGAGATTGATTAAATTTTTAATTTCCATATTCCATTGCCAATTTCTAATTTTATATAATTATGCCAAAAAAAGTAAAAGCTATTATCAAACTTCACATTCAAGCAGGCAAGGCAACACCAGCTCCTCCTGTAGGGCCGGCGATAGTTCAATATGGTCTAAATATTTCTGAATTTTGCCAAAAATTTAATGATTTGACAAAAGAGAAAATCGGTTTTAAAATTCCAGTAGAGATTTCAGTTTATGAGGATAGGACATATAACATAAAAATCAAAGAGCCTCCTGCTTCCGAACTTCTAAAAAAAGCTGCTGGTATTGAAAAGGGTTCTGGCTCTCCAAATAAAACCAAGGTTGCCAAGATAACGAAAAAAGAATTAGAAGAAGTCGCGCAAAAAAAAATGCCCGACTTAAATACTTCGGACATTAAAGAGGCAATGAAGATTATTCAAGGGACTGCCAAAAATATGGGCATTGAAATAAAATAATCAATAATTGATTATTGATAACTGATAATTGATAACTGATAATTAATATTTAATTTTATGATTCTTTCAGATAAAGAAATAAAAAGATATGTTGAAAGAATGAAGATGATAGAACCTTTTAACGATTCTCAAGTCAAGGAAGGTATTGTTTCTTTTGGTCTTTCTTCTTATGGATATGATTTTAGAATAGCTGATGATTTTAAAATTTTTACCAATATTAATACTGCCATTGTTGACCCTAAAAACTTTGATTCCAGGTCTTTTGTGGCCTTTAAGGGAAAAGAATGTATTATTCCTCCCAACTCTTTTGTTTTAGGAAGAAGTCTTGAGTATTTTAGAATTCCAAGAGGCGTATTGGGTATTTGTTTAGGCAAGTCAACCTACGCTAGATGTGGCATTGTTGTTAATGTTACGCCATTGGAGCCGGAATGGGAGGGATATATAACAGTAGAGGTTTCAAACACCACTCCATTGCCAACAAAAATTTATGCTAACGAGGGAATATCTCAAGTAGTATTTATAAGAGGGGGTGAGGTTTGCGAAATGTCATACAACGACAGAAAAGGAAAATATCAAAAACAAGAAAAATTAACCCTGCCTAAGATTTAGATGAAAAATTCAGATAAATTCTCAACAGGAAAATTTACTGAAGATACTTCTCAAAAAAGATATCCCGCTTTTTTAAATAATAAATCCGTTTTAGAATTTAAAAACCGCGCTCGCTTTATTGTTTTTGAAGGTTTGGACGGTTCAGGGCATACAACTCAAGCAAATCTTTTAAAGGAGTTTTTGATTAAAAATAAAGTTAAGGTCATTTCAACCAAAGAACCGACAATAAATTCAAAACAAGGAAGGAAAATCAGAGAAATTTTAACTGAAAAAAAGAAAGTTTCCCCAAAAACATTACAAGAATTATTTACTGAAGATAGAAAAGCGCATTTGAGAAATGTAATAATTCCCGCGTTAAAAAAAGGTAGTATGGTCATTTGCGATAGATATTTTTTTTCGTCTTTTGCCTATGGTGTTTCCGATGGGTTGGACTTAGATTGGTTAATTGAAATAAATAGAAATTTTTTAATGCCTGATTTGATTTTTATCTTAAAAGTAAAACCAGAAATTTGCTTGAGAAGAATTAAAAAAAGGGGAGAAGAAAAAGAATTGTTTGAGAAAAAAGAAAAACTTGCTAAGGTCTGGGAAACATATAAAACATTGCCAATTAAGTTTAAAAATATTTACCCCGTTAGAAAATCTGGAATAAAGATAGAAGCTTATGAGGGAAAAGTTGACTTTTCTAACGGGGTTTATATTATTGATGGTGAAAAACCAATTAAAGAGGTTTTTGAAGAAGTAAAAACTTTTTTTTAAAATTTAGTTTTCTTAAATAATTTTGCTAAAAGCGAAAATTTAGATTTATAAAAGTTAAGAAATCTTAAAAAAAATAAATAAAATGGCAAAGATTTTAAAAAACGCGGGGACTCATAAGATTTTATCAATTATGACTGGACTGGAAGGGGAGAATCCATTGCAATTAATTGAATTAGCGGGTCGCACAGCTTATCAAAGCAGAGACAGGATTACCAATGAATCGGCAGCGAAGTTCGTTGAGATGTTAAGGAAAAGAGGGCATGAATCTGTAATTGAACATTCTTGTATGATGGTTGAGTTTAATAATATTTGCCGTGGTTTTACACATGAAATGGTCAGACATAGATTGGTTGCCTATACCCAGGAATCAACAAGGTATGTTGACGAAAGCGATTTTAAGGTTGTAATTCCGCCTGATAAAGATCCAGACGAAAAATTGGTTAATCTTGCTTTTCCAGATGGCAATGAAATTAAAGTTTCTTTTCAGGATTGGATGAATCTAAACGAACAGATGTATAGGGGATTAAGAGGAGTTGACTGGGTTCCTGAAGACGCGAGACAGGTTTTGCCCATTGGTATTAAGTCCCAAATTGTGGCAACAGCTAATCTAAGGGAGTGGCGTCATATTTTTAAAATGAGATGTTCTTCTGGAGCTCATTGGGAAATAAGGCGGGTTATGCTTAGTCTTTTAAAGGACACTCAAAAAAGAGTTCCTGTTATTTTTGATGATTTTGAAATTAACGCGGATAGCGAAAGCGCAACAATAAAAGTTTAAATAAAAAGCTCCCAATATTTGGGAGCTTTTTTCTTTTTTCAAAGATTTGATATAATAAACAACAAGATGAAATTAAAAAAATCAGACCCAAGGGTTTATAATTTAATAGAAAAGGAAATCAAACGGCAAAAAGATGGTTTGGTTTTGATTCCATCAGAAAATTATGCCAGCGAGGAAGTTTTGTCTGTTATGGGAACTCCGTTAAGCAATAAATATTCCGAAGGATACCCAGATAAGAGATATTATTCAGGAAATGAATTTATTGATGATATTGAGAACATAGCAATTCAAAGGGCTAAAAAGATATTTAAGTCCGAACACGCTAATGTTCAGCCACATTCCGGCTCTCAAGCCAATGCGGCTGCCTATTTGGCATTGCTTAATCCTGGGGATAGGGTGTTGGGCATCAATCTTTCTGCTGGCGGACATTTAACGCATGGCTCTCCAATTAATTTTTCTGGTAAAATATATGATTTTTTGCAGTATGGAGTGGATCCAAGAACTGAAAAATTCAATTTTAATGAAATACGGAAACAGGCAATAAAATTTAAACCGAAATTAATTATTGCGGGAACCACTGCCTACTCGCGAATTATTGATTTTAAGAAATTTAGAGAAATTGCGGATAATGTTAACGCGTATTTAATGGCTGATATTGCTCATATTGCCGGATTAGTGGTTGCTGGACTTCATTTGCATCCATTTCCTTATTGCGATATTGTTACAGCTACAACCCATAAAACTCTTCGCGGACCGAGAGGGGGATTGATTCTATCTAAAATAAAAGACAGATTTGACGCTAACGGAAAATTTAATTTAGCTCAAAAAATAGATAAAGCTGTTTTTCCCGGAATTCAAGGAGGTCCATTAGAACACATTATAGCCTCAAAAGCTGTTTGTTTCCTTGAGGCAATGAAACCTTCTTTTAAAAAATATCAAAAACAAGTTATTCTAAACGCTAAAACTATGGCTGAAGAATTTCAGAAATTAGGCGTAAGAGTTGTGAGCAACGGAACAGACAACCATATGATGGTTATTGATATTTCTTTATTTGGTGTTTCCTCTAAAAAAATTCAAGACGAATTAGACGAGGTTGGAATTTATGTAAACAGAAATGCTATTCCGTTTGATAAGAGGCCTCCATATAATCCTTCAGGCATCCGCCTTGGTTCGCCCGCAATTACTTCGCGGGGAATTAAAGAAAAAACATCTAAAAGAATCGCTTATTTGATGTTTTATTTAATGAAAAATATTAATAATCAGAAAATAAAAAAAGAAATTAAAATCAAAATTAGAAAAATAGCGAAACAATTTCCGATTTATAAAAATTTCTGATAAAAATTTTTAGATTTTAGATAAATATAAGCAAGAAGATTATGACTAGTAAAATAAAAATTTTTAATGGCAGGAAATTTGCCAATAAAATTTTAAATAATATAAAAAACAGCATAAAAAAAGAAAAATTAAACCCGAAATTAGCGATTATTTTAATAGGCAACAACGAGGAGTCAAAATTATATATAAAGCTCAAGAAAGAAGTGGCTCAAAAAATAGGCATTAGAGTTTTGGTGTATAGATTTGAAAAAAACACAAAAGAGAACGAAATTATTGAAAGAATTAAATGTTTAAATAAAGATAAATTAGTTAATGGAATTATTGTCCAATTGCCATTGCCAAGAACATTTAATAAAGACAGGATTATAGAAAGCATTGACCTAAAAAAGGATGTTGATTGTTTCCAAAAAGAAAATGTAAAATTATTTAAAGAGGGCGGAACTTATTTTGTTCCTGTTACGCCGGTTGCTATTCTAAGCGCGTTGAAAACAAGCCAAAGAAATTTTGAGAAAAAGAGGGTGGTCGCTTTAGTTCGTTCAGAAATTTTTGGAGAAACATTAAAAATAGCTGGAAACAAAAAAGGCGTAAAAATAAATTATTTTATTGTAAAAAAACATTTAACTCAAAAAGTAAAATCAGAGCTTAAATTGGCTGACGCTATTATTACGATTTGCGGAAAGCCATGTTTAATTAATGCTGATTTAATAAAAAATGGTGTTGTTCTAATTGACGCTGGAATTAGCCGTCTTCAAAACAGAAAAGTGGTCGGAGACATAGATTATAAGAGCGTGATAGGAAAAGCGTCCTTTTTGACTCCTGTTCCAGGAGGAATAGGGCCATTAACCATTGCGGTGCTTCTAAAAAATGTTTATCTGTCCTCAAGAGATACAGCATAATCATTAATCATTTATCATTTATCAATAATTCATCAATCTTGCAGAGATCGGGTCTCTGTAAATTTGGAGGGAGACCCGCTCTCCCCCAAGGGAGACCCGCTCTCCCCCAAGGGAGACCCGCTCTCCCCCAAGGGAGACCCGCTCTCCCCCAAGGGAGACCCGCTCTCCCCCAAGGGAGACCCGCTCTC
>JAYELF010000003.1:0-6496 GCA_034717275.1 Patescibacteria group bacterium | reverse complement strand
TGTTGGAAGTATTTTTCCAGAACAAGAAATAGAAAAAATCGCCTTTGACCCTGTTTCTCGGGAAATTGTCTGGGATGTTGGAGATATTGAAAATAAAGACGGAGTTGTTTTGCAGAATAGAAATATTGCTTTTCAGATATCTTTTATTCCAAATGAAGCTCAAAGAGGGACAAAGCCAGAAATTATAGGAAAGGCAAGAATAAGCGGGGAAGACGAATGGACAGGTCTTGTTGTTGATGGTTTTAGTCCAGCTATTAATACTATTTTACCTGATGACAAGACTATTTCTGAAGAAGCGGGAATTATTCAATAATATTAAACAATGTTTTACAGCGAAGAGATTTTCATTTTAAATGCCAAAAATTTTTAATAAATTAAAATTAATAAAAATATTATGAATTCAATAGCAAAAATTGTTTCTATCTGCAAGCAAAGAGGTTTTGTGTTTCCATCTTCAGAAATTTATGGAGGATTTGAGTCGTGTTATGACTTTGGGCCTCTGGGGGTTGAAATGAAAAAAAATATTAAAAGTATCTGGTGGTCTGAAATGAGGCAAAAGCATAGCAACATAGTTGGTTTAGACGCTTCAATTTTAATGAATCCCTTGGTTTGGAAAGCGTCTGGACATTTGACTGCTGGTTTTGCCGATGAATTAGTAGAATGCAAAAAGTGTCATAAAAGGTTTAAAGAGGAGGAGCTTCAGAAAAAAAAATGTCCAGAATGTGGCGGGGAATTAACAAAATCTAAAAAATTTAATTTGATGATGCGAACCTTTGTCGGTCCTGTGGAAAATGATACCTCAATAACCTATTTAAGAGCGGAGACATGTCAGGGAATTTATCTAAATTTCAACAACATTTTGAAGTCAATGCGTTTAAAAATACCTTTTGGCATTGCTCAAACTGGAAAAGCGTTTCGAAATGAGATTAATCCAAAGGATTTTATTTTTAGAACAAGAGAATTTGAGCAAATGGAAATGCAATGGTTTTGTCCTCCTAAAACAGTTGATAAATGGTTTAATTATTGGAAAGAAGAGAGGATAAAGTGGTACCTGAATTTGGGTATTAAAAAGGAAAACTTGAGAGCGAGAGAAATTCCAAAAGAAGACAGAGCGCATTACGCTAAGGCGCAGGTAGATATTGAGTATAAATTTCCTTTTGGATGGCAGGAAATTGAGGGAATTCATAATAGGGGGGATTGGGATTTATCCAATCACTCAAAATATTCAAAAAAAGACCTAAGTTATTTTGACGAAACAACAAAAGAAAAATATATGCCTTGTATAGTTGAGACATCTGTTGGAGTGGAGAGATCTCTTTTCGCGTTTTTCTGCGATGCTTTTCAGGAGATTAAAGGAGGAAGAACAAAAACAACGAAAGCCGTAAAAGAAAAAGAGATTTTATTAAAAATAGACAAGAGAATAGCTCCAATCAAGGTTGTTGTTTTGCCATTAGTGAAAAATAAAGAAGAATTAGTTAAAAAAGCCAAAGAGGTATATCAGTTATTAAGAGCTCATTGGATTTGCCAGTACGACGAGATTGGTTCAATAGGAAAAAGATACCGAAGGGGAGACGAAATAGGAACAGTTATCGCAGTAACCGTTGATTTTGACACGCTAAAGGATAACGCAATAACTATTCGCGACCGCGACACAATGAAACAAGAAAGAATAAAAATAAAAGACCTTGTTGAGGTTTTAAAAGAAAAAATTGAATAATATTATTCGGATTATTCTTTAGGAAAGAAATTATAAATGTTTTTTCAGAAATTAAGATGCTGTATTTCTGAATTTATTTAATGAAACTTTTTATTAGTATTATTTATGTGTAAAAAAATAACCCTTAAAAACGGACTAAGAATTATTACTGTTCCTCAAAAAGGAACAGAAACTGCGACAGTTTTAGTCTTGACTGGGACTGGTTCTAAATATGAGAATAAAAAGAATAACGGAATTTCCCATTTTTTAGAGCATATGCTTTTTAAGGGAACGAAAAAAAGACCTGATAAAATAGAAATAGCTGAAACTCTTGACAGAGTCGGCGGTATTTATAACGCTTTTACAGGGAGTGAATATACCGGATATTGGGCAAAGGTTTCTGCGGGACATTTTGATTTGGCTTTGGAATGGGTTTCAGATATTTTCTTGAATTCAATTTTGCCAGCTCAAGAAGTTGAAAAAGAAAAAGGAGTGATTATTGAAGAGTTTAATATGTATTATGACAATTCAATGGATTATGTTCAAATATTGTGGGACAAGCTTCTGTACGGAGACCAGCCAGCGGGATGGAATGTTTTGGGAACAAAAGAAAATGTAAAAAAAATGCGACAACAAGAAATTTTTGATTATATGAAAACGCAATATACTGCCTCAAATACAGTTATTTGCGTTGCTGGAAAAATAGATGAATCAGACGCAATCAATAAAATCAAAAAATCTTTTTCAAAAATAAACGTTTCAAAACCAAAGAAAAAACCAAAGGTTATTGACGCTAAAGTAACGATGTCGGGCAAATCGTTAAAAATGCAAACCAAGCCATCATGCCTTATAGAATATCGAAAAACAGACCAAACTCATTTTTGTCTTGGGGTAAGAACCTATAATATATTTAACCCGCAAAGATATAGCCAGAGTATTTTAAGGGTAATTTTGGGAGGAATGATGAGTTCGCGTTTATTTATAGAAGTAAGAGAGAAATTGGGGCTGGCTTACTATATCAGAACAGACACAGATTTAAATCCAGACACAGGTTCATTGGTTACCCAAGCCGGAGTTAATAATAATTCTGTTGAAAAAGCGATTTCAGTTATTTTAAAAGAATACAAGAATCTTGCTAATAGTAAAATTTCTTATTCCGAACTTAAAAAAGCAAAAGAATATATAAAAGGGAAAACAGCCATATTGTTGGAGCAATCTGACGAGATTGCTTCTTTTTACGCAACGCAAGAAATTCTTGAAAAGAAACTTTTAAAACCCCAAGAAATTTATGCTAAAATTGACAAAGTAAAAGAAGAAGATATTCGCGCTTTATCAAGGGATATTTTCCAGCCAAAAAATTTAAATATGAGTTTAATAGGACCGTTTAAAGATAAAATAAAGTTTCAAAAAATACTAAACAAATTATGAGCAATAATTATCTTCTTGATGTTTCGTGGAAAACTATTTTCAAAATTGTAATTAGTGTTTTTTGTGTTTATCTTATTTATATTGCAAGCAATGTTTTGATTCTTGTAATTTTTGCTTTAATATTTTCTATTATCTTTAATCCAGTTATTGATTTTATTCAAAAAAGAAAAATCCCTCGTCTTTTTTGTGTAATTTTTGTTTATTTAATAATTTTTGGCGTTTTTGGGTTTCTTGTTTATTCTATTGCTTTGCCGCTTGCCTTAGAAATTGATGAATTTTCTCAAAATTTTCCAGAATATTTTGAGAAAACATCTCCGTTTTTTAGAAGTTTGGGGCTTGATATTTTTAAGGATTTTCAGACATTTACAAGTGGAATGGAATTATGGTTAATCAAGGCCTCGTCCAATGTTTTTTATTCGCTTTTATCTATTTTTGGCGGAATTTTGTCTGGTTTTACTATTTTCACAATCGCTTTTTTCTTTTCTTTGGAAGGGCGATGGATAGACAAGGCCTTAATGCTTCTTTTCCCAAAGAGATATGAAACAAGTATCGTTGATATGTGGAAAAAAAACCAAAAAAAAGTTACAACTTGGTTTGGGGCAAAAATTTTATGTTCCGCTTTTGTCGGTTTATCCGTTTTTATTGCCTGTCTTGCGTTAGACATTGATTATAAAGTTTCTTTAGGTTTCTTGGCGGGGGTTTCTAACATCCTTCCAATTATAGGTCCGATAATAGCCGGAATAATGCTAGTATTTTTTGCGTTTCTGGATTCATGGATGAAAGCGTTGTTTATTTTAATTATATTTGTGATTATTCAACAAATAGAGAACAATATCTTAATTCCTATTTTAAGCAAAAAAATTATTGGAATGACTCCTGTCTTGGCTTTAATTTCTTTATTATTGGGAATAAAATTAGGAGGAATATTGGGAGGAATTTTAGCTATTCCTTTGGCAGGAATTCTATTTGAGTTTTTAGTGGATTTTTTAAAAAAGAAAAAAGAAGCGCCTGCTGAGATATTATGAGCAATTTATATGTCGTTGCTCTTCCCATAGGAAACCTTGAAGATATTACGCTTCGAGGTTTAAAAGTTTTGAGAAATTCAGATTTAATCTTATCCGAAGATACGCGGGTTACAATGAAACTTTTAAACCGTTATGATATAAAAGTTCCTCTTTTGAGCTATCATCAGCATTCAAAATTAAAACAAACAGATTATATATTGAATTTATTAGAAAAGGGAAAAAATATGGCTTTGGTGTGCGACGCGGGTACGCCTGGAATTTCTGACCCGGGTAGCAATCTTATAAAAGCGGTTATTACAAGATTTGGGTCTGATGTAAAAATTATTCCAATACCAGGTCCCTCGGCTTTAATTGCGATTGCTTCAATCTCTGCTTTTCCTATGAATAGGTTTTTATTCTTGGGTTTTCCGCCATTAAAAAGAAAAAGAAAAAAATTTTTTGAGGAAATAGCTTGTTCAAAATACCCTGTAATTTTTTACGAATCGCCTCGTAAAATATTAAAAACATTAAAAGAATTAGAAGCCGTCTTAAACTCCGAGTTTGCAGAGACCCGATCTCTGCGAGATTTGCGAAAATTAAGCCGTGAAATTATTGTTGGCAGAGAGCTGACAAAGAAATTTGAAACAATTTATCGTGGAGACATTAACAAGGTAATAGAAGAATTAGAAAAAAATAAAATAAAAGGCGAGTTTGTCGTTATTATTAATAATAGCAAGTTTAAGAGTTAAAATATGCCCTTAAAACAAAAAAATTTTTATGTTTCAACAGCTCTTCCATATGTTAATTCGGCTCCGCATATAGGGTTTGCATTGGAAATTATTCAAGCTGATGTTATCGCTCGGAACCATCGTTTTTTAGGTGAAGAGGTTTTCTTTTTAACAGGAACAGATGAGAATAGCTTAAAAAATGTTAAGGCAGCTCAAGAACAAGGAATTAGCGTTAAAAACTTTGTTGATAAAAACGCGAAAAAGTTTTATGAATTAAAAGAAATTTTGAATTTATCTTTTGATGATTTTATCAAAACCAGCGAAGAGCGTCATAAAAATGGAGCTGAAAAATTTTGGAGGGCATGCAAAAAAGACATTTATAAAAAAGCATACAAGGGGCTTTATTGCGTTGGGTGCGAAGCGTTTTATAAAGAAAACGAATTAATAAACGGCCTTTGCCCTGAACACAATATAAGGCCTGAGCTTATAGAGGAGGAAAATTATTTTTTTACTCTTTCAAAATATCAAAAGCGATTAAAGAAAATTATTCAAGAAGATGAGGTTGAAATAATCCCTAAAACTCGGAAAAACGAAATTTTGAGTTTTATAAATTCTGGGTTAGAGGATTTTTGCATTTCTCGCGACATTAAACGCAGTCAGGGATGGGGGGTTCCTGTTCCCGGCGATTCAACGCAAATCCAATGGACATGGTTTGACGCTTTAAGCAATTATATTAACGCTCCAGGATATGCGGATGATAATAAAAAATTCCAAAAATTGTGGCAAAAAAATGAAAATAAATTACATATTATTGGCAAAGGAGTTCTTAGGTTTCATGCTGTTTATTGGCTTTCTATGCTTCTTTCAGCCAATCTTAGCCTGCCGAAAAGAATTTTTGCTCATGGGTATTTAACCGTTAATAATGAAAAAATGTCGAAAAGCTTGAGAAATGTTGTGAGTCCGTTTGAGTTGGTTGAAAAGTATGGAACAGACCCTGTCCGTTATTTTCTTTTACGTGAAATTCCTCCAACAAAAGACGGAGATTTTACTTATGAAAAATTTGAAAACCGATATAACTCGGACATGGCAAGCGGATTAGGCAATCTCGTAGCCAGAATTATAAAGATGGCCATAGGGCTAAATTCTAAATTTCAAATTCAAACTAAATCTCTAAGTCCGGAAATTCAAGCGAGAGCAAGTAAAATCTATGAAAATCGCAAAAAGTTTTTAGAAGAATTTAAATTTAATGATTCTCTAAAATCAATTTGGGATTTAATCGGTTTTTGCGATAGATATATTGAAAAAGAAAAGCCTTGGCAAAAGAACGAAAAACAAAAAAATACTATTAAAAACTTATTGTATCTCTTATTTAACATTGCAAATCTTATTCAACCTTTTTTACCAGAGACAGCAGAAAAAATTTTTAAACAATTAGGAATAAAACCAGAAAAAATAACAGGAAAACTCAACAAGATTCTGAATTTCAAAATTAAAGAAGCAAAACCTCTTTTCCCAAAACTCTAAATCTTACAGAGATCGGGTCTCTGTAATTTTGAGGTCTCTGTAATTTTGACAAATCTTACAGAGATCGGGTCTCTGTAATTTTTTCCCAAAACTCTAAATCTTGCAGAGATCGGGTC
>JAYELF010000002.1:0-6527 GCA_034717275.1 Patescibacteria group bacterium | reverse complement strand
ATCAGGAAGGCAAAACTCCAAATCCCTGCGTTATTTGCAATAAAGAGATTAAATTTGGCTTATTACTCAAAAAATTACCAGAATTAAATAGCGATTATTTGGCAACTGGCCATTACGCTTGCCTTAAAAAAAGCAATACTGGCTATGAGTTGCTTAAAGCCAAAGACAAAGCAAAAGACCAAACATATTTTTTATATAATCTAAAACAGAAAGAACTCCAAAAAGTTTTATTTCCTATTGGAAATTACCTAAAAGAAGATATTAGAAATATGACCAAAGAATTTAATATTGCGAACCTAATCGTTCCTGAATCAAAAAATCTTTGTTTTATAAATGGAATAACTAAAAATTATCTAAAAAAGCATTTGACGTTAAAACCAGGGCTAATTTTAGATAAAAATGGCATAAAAATTGGAAAACACAAAGGTCTTCCTCTATACACGATTGGACAAAGAAAAGAAATTAAAGTTAGCGGTTTTCTCCCTTACTATGTTTTAAGATTGGATTTTAAAAATAATGCTCTGATCGTTACTAACGATGAAAGGGATTTGTATGAAAAAGAACTAATTGTTGAAAAGGTTAATTGGATTTCGGGAAAAGAGCCAAGGTTGCCAAAAAGGATTAAAGCAAAAATTAGATATCTGCATCCAAGCTCTTCTGCTGAAATAACTTCTAAGACAAAAAAAGGATATTTGGTAAAATTTATTTATGCTCAGCGAGCGATAACCTCCGGGCAATCAATTGTTTTTTATGATAAAAAAAATATTTTAGGCGGTGGAACAATTAAATAATTTAATTTGATATATTATATTAAATTATTTATAATAAAAATATGTCAGACCAAAAACCAAAAAATTTAGAGGAGTATTCTCAAAGATTAATTGAACTGGGGAAAGAGATAGAAACGCTACTTCAAGAAAGAGAAGATTTAGAAGGAGAGGCAAGAGAGAAAAGAGATCAAGTCCAGGAATTGCGAAAAGAACTTTTTTCTATTAAATCCCGTTTAGCTGATATAAATTGCAAACTGAATGAATTAAGAGTTAAGCAGGCAGAAACGCAGAAAACCCTTAAAGATTAAAATAATAAAATACCATTATAATGGATTCTTTTGATGTCCGAAAGAGATTTTTGGATTTTTTTAAAAAAAATATCCATAAAATAGCGCAATCCTCTTCGCTCTTGCCAAGCGATCGCAGTGTTTTGCTTACCACGGCTGGGATGCAACAATTTAAGGAGTATTTTTTGGGAAAAATATCGCCTTATGGCAATAGAGTAGTTTCCTGCCAGAAATGTTTTCGAACATCTGACATTGAAGAAGTTGGAGACGATTTTCATTTAACTTTTCTTGAAATGCTTGGAAATTTTAGTTTTGGGGATTATTTTAAAAAAGACGCAATAAAATACGCTTTAGAATTTTTGGTTGATGATTTAGGGCTTGAGAAAGATAAATTATGGGTTACTGTTTTTAAGGGAATAAAAAAACCTCAATTTATTTCCAAAGATTTAGAATCAAAAGAGATTTGGCAGGAATTGGGAATTCCTAAAGAAAGAATCTTTGAATTTGGCGCAGAGGATAATTTTTGGGGTCCAACAGGAATAGAGGGACCCTGTGGTCCGACAAGTGAAATTCATTATGATTTAACTGGAAAGCCTTGTAAAAAAGGAAAAAATTGCGTTCCGAACTGCGATTGCGGAAGATTTGTTGAATTATGGAATCTTGTATTTAATGAATATCACAAAGACAAGAATGGAAATTTATCTTTATTAAAACAAAAAGGCGTAGATACAGGAATGGGATTAGAAAGATTGGCAATGGTTTGTGAAAAAACAAATTCTATTTATAAAACAGATTTATTTTTACCAATTATTCAGGAAATTGAAAAACTATCTTATAACAAGTATGAAAAAGGACGCAAAAGAGAACGCAAGAGTTTTAAAACCATAGCCGATCATATTAGAGGAGCTGTATTTTTAGCTGCTGATGGAATTTTTCCATCTAACCTTGACAGGGGTTATATTCTACGCAGAATTTTAAGGAGAGCAATTAGATATGGAGAATTTTTGAAATTAGAAAATGGGTTTTTAACTATCTTAGCCAAAAAAGTTATTGAAATTTACGGGTCTGTTTATCCTGAACTTAAATCTAAAGAAGCTAATATTTTGACTTTGTTTCAGAGCGAGGAAGAGAAATTTAGCAAGGCATTGGAAAAAGGGACAAGGGAATTTGAAAAACTTTTAGAGAAAAAAAAGCAGAGCAATGGAGTAAAAATTTTAACTGGCAAAGAAGCATTTTATTTATACGAAACATACGGTTTTCCCCTTGAGCTCACAAAAGAATTAGCCAAAGAAAGCGATTTTGACGTAGATGAGAAAAAATTCAAGGCATTGCTCAAAAAACATCAAGAAATTTCAAGAGCAGGCGTTAAAAGTAAATTTGGCGGTTTAGGAAAGAATGCCGAGAAAGAAGCCATAAAACTGCACACAGCAACTCATCTTTTACAAAGCGCGCTTAGAAAGGTTTTAGGAGAGGGTGTTAGACAGATGGGTTCGGATATTACTCCAAAGCGGCTGCGATTTGATTTTTCTTATTCAAATAAAATAACAGAAAAAGAATTAAAAAAAATTGAAAAAATTGTTAATCAAAAAATCAAAGAGGATTTAATTGTGGAAAGAGAGGATATGAAATATAAAGAAGCTCTGGACAAGGGGGCTTTAGCGTTTTTTAATGATAAATATCCAGAAAAAGTAAGCGTTTATTCTATTTACAACGTAAAAACAAAAAAAGTTTTTTCCAGAGAAATTTGCGCTGGTCCGCATATTAAACATACAAGAGAATTAGGTTGTTTTGAGATTATTAAAGAAGAATCGTCTGGCGCTGGAATAAGAAGGATAAGGGCGATATTAAAATAATAGAATAAAATAATTAATAAATGTTATTTAATAAGGCAACAAAAAATAAGCCTTTCTTGGTTTTAGATATTGGAACAGAGGCAATAAAATCTTTTATTTTTAAAAAAGATGGCGAGAAGATAGTAATATTAGGATCTTCTTTAAAATATTTTAATGATATTGGCGTTTTTGACAGTTGGAATTTTGAGCATGATGTTGTTAAGAAAGCAATATCTGAAGCAGTCAGAGACACACAAAAAGAAGCCGGATTTCAAACAAAGAGAATTTGGCTTGGAGGTAGTTTTTTAAGGGCAAGGGTTGTTTTTCTTTCTTTTTCCAGAAAAAATCATAATAAAGAGATTAATAAAAAAGAAAGCAAAGCAATTCATCAAACAATAACAAGTGAATTTAGGAAAAAGGTATCTCAAAAATTTGTCCAAGATTATGGAATTTTGCCTCAAGAATTGGAGTTTTTAAGTTCAGAAATTTTAGAAACAAAAATAGACGGGTATCAAGTAAATCAGGTATTAGGATATAAGGGGAAAAAATTAGAATTTAGGGCTTTAGTTGTTTTTGTTCCAAGATACGAAATGGATAAATTTTTAAAAATTTTCAAAGAATTAAAATTAAAAATTTCTAATGTGATTCATAATGCTCAATGTCCAATTTTTCCATTTAAAACCGACAACGAAATTTTTCTGGACATTGGCGGAAATTTAACCCAAATTTTTCTGGTTAAAAACCGAATATTAGAAGCGGTAAGCGAATTTAAAAATGGAGGAAAAGATTTTTCTCAAACATTGTGTAAAAATTTATCGCTTAGCCAAGAGAGGGTAAGATTTTTGAAAGAGAAATATTCTCAAGGGCTTTTGTCAGACCCGGTCAGGAAAAAAGTTAAAGGCATATTCTCTGATATTGCTCAGAATTGGTTTGAAAATCTAAAATCAAAATTATCAAATCAAACATTGATTGCGTCAAATATTTTTCTTTGCGGAGGAGGCTCTTTATTGCCAGATATACAGGATGTTTTAGAGGAAAGGCGCGAAGAAATTTTTTTAGGGCAAGATACTAAAATAAAATTTATTTTTCCAAAAGGTCTGAATAAAATATTGAATTCATCCATTGTAAAAATCAATAATTCTCAATATACTTCTTCTATTTTACTTTCTTATTATGAAAAAACAAAAAATTTTTGATATTGTTCCGCCTACAGCAGAACAAACAAAACAACCAACAAAACAACCAAAAGCAAAACAAATTTCTTTACAAAAAAGAAAATCTTCTAAAAAACCTTTTATTTTTGTTTTATTTACTTTGGTTTTTATAATTTTATTTTCTTGTCTTTTTATTGAAGGCAATGCTAAGATAGAAATTTGGCCTGAAACACAGCTTTCAAGTTTTAACACAGATGTTGTTGTTGGCGAACTTCAATCCACAAGTTCCGAAAATTTTATATTAGGAGAGATATTGAAAACAGAAAATATTGTTTCTCAAGAGTTTTCCTCAACCGGAAAAATTCAAAAAAAAGAAAAAGCAAAAGGAACTATTCGTATTTATAATAATTATAAATCATCTCAATCATTAGTAATAAATACTCGTTTTTGGTTTATTTCAAAAGACAATAAGGTTAGAGAGTTTAAGCTAACAAAATGGGTTACAATTCCAAAAGACAAATATCGCGATGTGGAAGTAATCGCGAGCGAGGCTGGGGAGAAATACAATATTGGTCCTTCAACATTTTCCATTCCAGGATTAAGGGGGACTGCGAGATATACCGCCGTTTATGGCGAATCTTTTTCTCCTATGAAAGGAGGATTGGAAAAAGAGGTAATAATTGCGACAAAAGAAGATATAGCGCGCTCAGAAAGAATTTTAAAAGAAAAGGCAAAAAGGGATAGCAAAAACTCTTTGCTTGGCAAAATTACTTCGGATAAAATATTTTTAGACAAGGCAATTCAGCAAGAGATTTTAGAGATTTCTTCATTAGTTAGCGCAGGGCAGGAAGCGAGGTCTTTTGTTTCTCAGGCAAAAGTAAGGACAAAAACTATTGTTTTAAAAAAATCTGCTCTTGAAAATTTTGTTTTGGATTTTATTAGTTCAAAAATGTTAGAAGATAGAGAGTTCTATGGCAAAAGTTTAATATTGAAACACTCATTAAAGGAATCTCAATTAGAAAAAAACAGAATTGTTTTAACCCTTAACGCTTCAGTAAAATCTTATTCAAAAATTGAGCAAAAATTTTTAAAAGAAAAGATTAAAGGAAAAAACATCAATCTCGCTTCCAAAATTATTTTAGATGAATATCCAGAAATAATTAATTTAGAAATAAGGGATTTATTGTTTTGGAAAAAAAGTTTTCCAAAGCAATCTGAAAAAATTCAAATAAATCTAATGTTTGACTGATTTTATAAACATACACCATACAAAGATAGTTGCGCGCGTCATAAGACCATACCCAACAACGCAAACAAACAAAACAAACATTGTAATATAATTTAGACGATCGTCCAAAATACATTACAATGATTAAAAATGAAAACATAAATAAAGTTGCATAGGTAAAGTTGCAGAGTTGCAGAGGTCTAACCTCTGCAGAACTCTGCAGAAGGATTGCGGAGAAGGATTGCAGAGGTCTAACCTCTGCAGAACCTGCAGAACTAAATTTATTAAATCAATAATTGTAATATAATTTAGACGATCGTCCAAATTACATTACTAAAAAATAAAAAAATATTAACCAAAAAAAATAAAAAAATATGGAACAATCTCAAAAAACCATCAATAAACACGGATTTACCCTAATAGAACTATTGATTGTAATAGCTATTATTGGTGTTTTGTCTTCTATTGTTATTGTTACATACAAGGGTGTTAAGGAAAAAGCAAGAATTGCCACATCTATGGAATTCAGTCATCAAATACACAGCGTTCTTGGAGCGGATGCCAAGGGAATCTGGGACTTTGAACAAATAGACGGAGACCAAACATACGACATCTCTGGATACAATAATCATGGGACAGTCCATGGAGCAGCATTTGACCCAACAGGAGGAATTAATGGAGGAGCATTTCAGTTTAACGGAACGAGTGATTATATAAAAATAAATAGTAGTCATAATTTAGATATTGGGAATTATTTTACTTTTGAGGGTTGGTATAAACACAGTGATTTGACCTTTAGAAGCGACATCTATTACTATAATAGAAACGGTCAATCTGGCGGTACAGGATTTCATATTCTATATCTCTCTGGTGCTTCGCGCATGGCCTATCAATATGCTAACGGTGCATCTGTTGTTTCCAAGTATTCTAATTCTTTAAGTTGGGAAACAAGCAAATGGTATCATGTAGTTTTCGTGCACGACAATATTGCAAAAACAATCAATTTTTATAGAAACGGCATTAATGTAGGGACTGTTACTTATACTGACAATGCACTTAGTGTTATGTCTGGGAATGCTTATTTTGGAGGATACCAAGGCGACAATAGATATAGAGGTGTTATTGACGAGGTCCACATCTACGCATCAGCGCTCCCTTCAGCCCAAATAGAATCAAATTATTACGCAGGCCTTGAAAAACTCTTAGCAAAAGGACTAATAGATAAAAACGAATACCAAAACAGATTAGTATCAAAA
>JAYELF010000001.1:0-6529 GCA_034717275.1 Patescibacteria group bacterium | reverse complement strand
AGTAGAAGGACTGCCTCCTATTAAAGAAACAACTGCTTCTCCTGGCTCTGATATGGGATAGCATCCTTGTTCAATTATTTTTTTCAAATCTTTTTCAGGAATTGGCTTTAGAATATTGCTAGCAAGTATTTTTGGGAGAGATTTATCAGGGATGCTATTTATAATTTCTTGAAAAAAGTTATTATTAAAAGCCACAAAATCATTGTTAACCATATCTTTAATTTCATAGTCAGGCGTATATAAGATTAGTTCTTTGGTTATTTTTTTTAAATTATTTCCAGAGGATTTTCTAATACCTCTTTCAAAATTTTCTTCTTGGATATTAGACAACGCCTCTCTAAATTGTTCTTTTATTTCCAAAGTTTCTTTTACTTTATAAAGCAAATCCAATGTTAATTTTAATTTACCCTTAATATCTGACGCATTATCTACTTTTTCTTGAATATCTTCACCATCACAATCCTTCAACATCTCGTCTATTTCGTCATACAATCTTGATGATGCCTTTAACATAGCTTTTAAGATAGTCCTATCTTCATTTTCTGGAAAAGCGTCAAAAATATCTGTGAATATGATTTTTAAGTGTTTTTTCTCAAATTCTTTTATAATATGGCCGAATAATTGTCCTATGCCTTGTTTTCCCATTTCTCTTAGCTGATTTTCCCAGATTTTTTTAATATCTTCTCCCTTGATTGAATCTATTGATTTTAATAAGGCGTATTTGAGATTTTTATCAGACATTGCCTCAAAAAGCCAAATAGTCCTTTCTTTTTTCTCGGGATTTTTTAAAGAGCTAAGATAATCCACAACATTCTTTTTTAATTTTTTACCTTCTGTGTCTTTAACTGCTTGCGAAATTATTTTTTTCAAATCTTTTTCAGGAATTTTTTCCATAAGTTTTCCAATAACATCTTTATCGTATTTATAGGGAATTGAATTTTCAATATAAATCAACAATTCTTTTATCTGTTTTCCCTTAAGAATATCTTCTACTTCTCTTGTAACCTTGCCCGAACATTCTTTGGTGATTTTTTCTTTTTTTAGTAATTCTCCGTAAATCCCTCTTACTGGTCCAGAAGGAACTATTCTTGACGCTTCGTCAACTACATCTTGGCTATTGTCGGTTGTTTCATCTATCTTTTTTATTATTTTATTTGTAGCTTCTATTGTTTCATCAATAAGTTCTCCGACTTTTATCTCTGTTTCGCAAACAACTTTTTGTGTTCCAAGAGGAGAACCAGCGCTTCCTTTTGTTCTCAATGCTGGTTCTTTAAGGCAGTACATAGTAAATGGGTCATTTTTTATTTCAATTTCTTGCCAGGAATCTATTGTTTTTATTTTATAGGCGCCGACTAATTCCTCATAAGCGTCTCTATAATCTTGAATTTCATTAATAGAAAAGGGGGTGCATCTGTCTTTATTGCGCGCGCCATGGCAATTTTCTACTATTTTTCTAACCCTTTCTAATCCTTTGACTGATTGTTGCAGTAATTTTCTTTCTTTTTTTAACTCGTCGGTATATTTTTGCAGTTGCGCTGACAAAGCCGGAAGAGCCATAACTCCTCTGCCCAAGACATTTTGCGCGGCAATAATCGCGGGTCTTGTCGGACAAGGGTCTCCAACGCAGAGAGTGCAGGTTTTTATACAATAAAGGCATTCACATGGAGGCGTAATAACAACAAGAACCTTTGACGCAGTCATCATAAAAAGGCCTAACGCCTGTATTTGTTCTGATTTTTCCTTGATTTGTTTGTCTAATTCCAAAATTCTTTTCATTTTTGTTTTAGCGACAGCTCCCTCGTAAAAGAAATTCACTTCTTTGAAATTTTCATTTTCGTCTTCCCATTTAGAAAATTCTCTGTACTTGTCTAATTCATCTGACATTTTTACGGACTGTTCACTTGTTTGCCAAATATCTTCTCTGATTTGATAACCTTCTTTAAATGATTTTGTTGTTTCTTTTAATTTATTTATGGCTTTTTCTACTCTTGCTTTCGCTATTTCGTCATCATAGGATGTTGTTTTAACATTATCTACCTTATTCTCAATTTCATTTGTTAGATTTTCAGTATCTTTATTATATTTCTCCTTGAAATTTTCTAAATTTGATAATGCTGAAGAATCTATATCAATTTCATTTCCAGAGAAATTTTTAAGATTTGTTGTTTTATTTTTTAAATTACTTACAAGATTTTTTGCTTCTTGTTTTGCTTGGTTGTCGTATTTATTGGAAAAATCATTTGTTGATTTTGCAACATCCTCTAATCCTGAAACAGAAGCAGTTTTTTGCCCGGTAAATTGGTCATAACAGGCCTGATTTACCGCGTTTTTTTTTGCAATAACATCTTCTATTTTCGTGGAATAACTTTTCCTAAACCTTGGTCTCATTCCCTTAATGTCTTTTGTTATAGATTCTATCTTATCGTCATCTTCTGTTTGAGATAAAGCGGATAATTTTCCATCTAATTCATCGTTAAAGCTTGTGTAATTTTTCAGGTCGTCTTCGGTTATATCCGCTTTTCCATAAACAGCTTCTCTTTTTGTTGAAGTGGCATCTCCCTTAATGCGAATTCCATCAATCAGTTTTCCGATTGGCGCCTGACAAGACCTTATTGCCTCTGATGGATATTCAAAAGACAGAATAGTTTTAGGAATAATCTGAACTTTTTTTAGTTTTTCAAGATTAAATATTGTTAATTGGGGGTTAATAGTCGCAAGTATTACATAGGAGCCGAGCAAAATTATTACTCCCAAAAATCCATAGAGAATTTGTTTTTTTCCTTGTTCCATTCTTTTTGGTTCTCCCATTGAGGTTAGGTATTTAAATCCTCCCCACATTAGCGCGGCAAGCGCTATTAATCCAGAGCAAACAACAATAAAGTTAAAAACATATTTTGCAAATGTTTCAAAGCTACTCGGGGTTTCCATTCCCTGCTTAATTTGCGGATACTCAACTTCTTGGGCAAAGACAAATCCAATTGTAAAAAGCGAAAAAATTAGAGATAAACAGAAAATATTTTTTTTATATTTTTTAAAAATGTTATAAAAATTTTTCATAGTATAAACATTTATTTATCAATTATGCCTTAGCTCTAGATAAACAATGAATGTCCAAAGAGGAAGTGGGAAAGGAAGGAATTCTAATATAAAGCAAACAGGCCTTAACCATTTCATTCTTTTTGCCCATTTTGTCGCTTTTCCAATTTTTTTCTTTGCTCCTTTCGCGGTTTTTATTTTTCCAGAGCGAGAAAGCATCCATCCTCCTATAAAAATAAGACCGACAATGTCTGCAATTACAGGCAGAAAACAATCCGCTATATCAATAAAAAGCGCCATAACAAGCATTATTATTCCTGGACCGCACATAATATATTAAATTTATTTTTTTTGCGCTAATTGTTTTTTAGCTCTTCTTGCTCTTAATACTTCTTGAGGCGTGGTAGTGATAATTTGCTCTTCTGTGTAAGAAGCGGCAACTCTTAAAATAACGTGTTTCTTTCCCGCGAAAAATAATCCTTCACCAATATTTGTTTCTAAAAGCGTATATTTTTCTTCTTCTGTTAGGTTAAAAGTTTTTTGGACTACATCAATAGTTGCAGGGCTTTGCTTCAACAGAAAATGCAAAGCAGAGTTTGTTATAATTGGCTGTCCATAAGATGATTTCATAAAATCATTTACATCTTGAGTAATCGTTGTTACTCCAAGCCAGTATTTTCTCGCTCTTTTTACAGTTCCAAACAAAAAAGAAGCTCCGTCTTCGCTCTGCATCAAACACCATGCCTCGTCTATTACCAAAATCCTTTTTTTCAATTCAGACCTGACTAAATTCCAGACATATCTCATTGTCACAAACATTGCCATTGGCCTTAACTCTTCTTCCAAATCCCTAATTCCAAAAACAACCAATTGATTGTTTGTTTTTACATTGGTCTGATGATTGAAAAAATCGCCATAACTTCCAGAAGTAAATTTTCTTAGCCGTCTAACCAATGATTTTGCTCCATCCATTGTTTCTAAAACAGAAACCAAATCCTCCATTAAAGGGATTTTTTCAGGCCAGGTCTTTGGATTTGATTCAGGAGTAATATCCCGCGCGGCGTATGTTTCTGTTATAGCTCTATCCATAACACTATCTTCTTCTGGATTTAATCCTCCTAATAAAAGTCGCATTAAGCCAACCAAGTTGATTACATTGGACCTTAAAACATCAGCGGAAGATTCATCTTCTCTTGGAGCTGGGAGGTCAAATGGATTTATATGGTCTTCAGAAGATAGCGATAATTTTATAAACGAGCCACCTGTTGCATCGGACAAAAATTCATATTCATTTTCAGGGTCAACAACAATAACATCTACTCCCGTCATCATATAACGCAGTATTTCTAATTTTACAAAAAAACTTTTTCCACTCCCCGTAACTCCAAAAACAGTAGAGTTGCTGTTTTCTAAGGCAAACCTGTCAAACAAAACTAAAGAATTATTGTGTTGATTAATTCCATATAAAATCCCGCTATTTGAGGTTAAATCCATAGAAATAAACGGGAAAATACTTGAAAGGGGACCAGTGTTCATCATTACATGAACATCCAAATTATCAATTCCATAAGGAGACGTTGATGTGAACCCCTTTAATGGCTGATAAAGTGTTGGTTTAATATAAATTAGTTTTGATTCTAACAAGGATCGGAGAGTGGTTTCAATGTCCTCTAATCCTTTTTTATCATCAGTATATCCTGTAATATATAAGCCGAACTTAAACATTCTTTCCTGAGCGGTTTGCAATCTGTCTCTTAATTTTTCTATATCGTCGCGAGCGGTTTCTAATGTCGGGTCGCGGATTAATCCCTTTTCTTCTTTCTCCATAATTTGAGCTTGGATTTCAGTAATTTTTTTCCTTAATTTTTTTAGAATTATTCCGCTGTCAATAGGGTGGAAGAATAAAGAAATATCCATTGGTATGTCCAGATTTATTATTGGAGAAAACCATCCCATATGCAAATATCTTGGATAAGAAAAAACAAAGAATGACTCGGCAAACCTTTCTCCTATTTTTAAATAATTTGATTCTATATTAAGAGAAGATGGAGCGATAATATCGGCTACATTAAGGACATCTGCGTCAAATTTTATTTCAGGAAGTTTTACTTTTTTGGATTTATTTTTAAAAAAAGGTATTTCCATATAATATAATTGGTTTTATTTGCTTAATTCAGGAGGAATGCTTGGATAATATCCGCGTTCTGCCTGTTTTGGATTATATAAACTCCAGAACAATTCAATTAGTTCGGTTGTGTTTAGCGGAACAGCCGTAAGATTGCATCTTCTTAAACCCAAAGACGCGAATTCTATTCTTTGCAAAAGCTGGCTTTTTCCTCTTTGGAACTCTTCTTTTGTTAGCTCTGGGGATTTTTCTTTTTTAATAAATGTTTTCATTTGTTTTTTCGTGGACATAACAGTCTGATAATAAGGAATAATCAAGAAAAATAATTTTGTCATAATATTTCTTGTTTCAACTAATTCTTTAATAAATTTATGATATTCGGCAATTTGAAACTGAAGAAGTTCGTTTTTTTGATTTTTTTCTAAATCCTTTATTTTATCAAGATAACCGGTAATATTTATGTTTCGGGATTGAATTAATATCTGGCAGGGGAAATCCAATGAATTTAAGAATTCTTGAAATCTATTTATTATCGCTTGTTGTGAATCCGCTGATAAAAGAAAAAAATTAATAGAAGAAACCATTAAAATTCCTCTTAAACTTTTATCTTTTAAAATAATAACTCCGTCCCTAATTTGTTCTATTTCTAATATCTCTTGTGTTGATAATTTAGCCATTGTTTTGTTGTATGTTTTTTAGAAAATTTTTATGTTTCTATTCGGCTTGATAAATCTTTTAATTTGCTTTTACTAAATGTTTTAAGAGAGGATGTTTCCAGTCCTTTTATATCTTTTTCTTCTTTTTCTTCTTTTCCTATTTTTGAAATGATTGCTTTTCTTTTCCAAAGAAAAATTCTTTGTGATATAGAAAAAAAGAAGAAATTTTTTAATACATCAGGCAGAGATATTCCTTTAATTTTTGTTAAGCCAAGCGCAATCCCTATTGGTATCAGAATAATAGCAGACGCATAAAAGACAATTTTGGGGGCTATAAAAAAAAGAATAAAACAAATTATTACGGCAATTCCCACATAGACAAATTGGCGAAAGGTTAGGGGGCCGATAATTTTTGCTTCTTTCTCAATAAATTTTGGAACTATAAATGCCATAAATTATTATTTTAATTATAACAAGAAATTAATATAACAACAAATCAATGTATAACAAATAACAATGAAGAACCTATGATAACTGACTATTCATCATTGATAATCGCGACAAAATTAACATAGTAAATAATTTCAAATTTCAAAACAAGAGACATAGGAGGAGACCCGCTCTCCCTTGGGGGAGAGCGGGTCTCCTGAAATCTTCTGTATTCTGAAATTCAAAATAATTTGTTTGAGAATTTGACAAAGAATAGAAAGAA